>MAXR01000238.1 GCA_001751155.1 Desulfuromonadales bacterium C00003068
TTCGAACTCGCGACTTCAACCTTGGCAAGGTTGCACTCTACCACTGAGTTACTCCCGCTCAATCATTTTTGGCGCCCCTCGTTGCGAGCGGGCCTATTAATAGCAAAAGGCATTTTCCAAGTCAACTAAAATTTCCAGCTTTCCACATCAATATATATTCCTCAGCGATTAATCACTCTGAAGAATTTAGCCAAATAGTCGATTCCCGACCAAAGCGTCAGAGCTAATGCGAAATAGAAATAAACAAGGCCGAAGCTCTGCATCGAAACATGTAACCATTCATAGCGCAGACCAAAGAACCAATAGTAGTCATAATGCAGCAACAGTCCAATAATTGCTACCATCTGCAGAATGGTTTTGTATTTACCGAGGTTGCTTGCGGCGATAACAATTCCTTCAGATGCGGCGATTGAACGAAGACCGGTAATGACTATTTCCCGGGCCAAAACTAAAAAGACAGCCCACGCCGGCACCCTTCCGAGAGGAATAAGCATGATCAAGGCAGCCATGACAATCAATTTATCAGCCAGAGGGTCAAGGAATTTCCCGAGCACGGTAACCACTTGCCACTTTCTGGCAAGGTACCCGTCGAGCCAGTCAGTAATGGCTGCAAGAGAGAAAATCAAGGCGGCCCAGAAAGAGCTCCCCCTGTCGTCAAAGAAAAGCAGTGCAACCAGTAGCGGTATGCAGGCAATACGCCCTAAGCTCAAAAGGTTTGGCAGGTTCAAGCGCCCCGAGCGACAATCCATAAAAAAAGACTTTCTAAATTAACGATAAAATTGCAGATATTTTTTTACCTGCTGAATATAATTCTGGGTTTCGGCAAAAGGCGGGACACCACCATAGCGGCGCACATTACCAGGGCCTGCGTTGTATGCTGCCAGAGCCAATTCTAGATTTCCGCCAAATTGATCGAGCATCTGCCGTAAATAACGACTGCCGCCTCGAATATTATCCCCTGCATTAAAAGGGTCGCTTACCTGCATTTCCCGTGCGGTTGAAGGAATCAGCTGCATAATCCCCTGCGCTCCCTTGGGAGAGACAGCCTTAGGATCATAATTACTTTCGACCTTAATGACCGCCTTGATCAAAGCTTCATCCAGATCGAAGGCCTTGGCGGACCGAGCTATCTGATCACTGAGCGTCCCACTGCCAACATCGGGTTTTGAGGTTTCCTTCAAATAGAAACGAAATTTATTACCCGTCGGGGTATTGGTAAAATGGACCACTCCGTCGGCGTCAACATATTTATATATGTCGCACCAGCCTGCAATGGGCCAGAGGCATAATGTCACTACAAAAAAGATACTATTTATTAAAACACACCGAACTATTTTCATAGATATTCCATTAAGCCGGTTTTTCAGCGAATATATATTGAAAGCCTCAGTATTACAACAGATTTACCAACGGCAAAATTCTTGACAATACTGGACCGGACCCTGATAATAAATTTTTCAAGCTAAATGGTATGTGGCCATAGACTAATATGTCGGTGGCTTTTTTGCGGCCTCGATTCTATCTATATCGCTTTTTTACGCTTTTTCTTTAATCGATGAGGCTTTTCTTTTGAAGATCACGTCAGACTTTTTGGTCATCGGTACCGGTATTGCCGGTCTTTCCTACGCCTTGAAGGTCGCCGAGCGCGGCACCGTTGCACTAATAACCAAACGAGACATGTCGGAAACCGCCACCAATCTAGCCCAAGGCGGTATCGCATCGGTCATTTCCACAGAAGATTCTTTTGCATCCCATTTCAAAGACACGATGGTGGCCGGAGCCAACCTGTGCTGCGAGGATGTTGTACAACTGGTTGTTGAAAGTGGCCCCAAGGCCATTCATGATCTAATCAGCTGGGGCGTCAAGTTTACAAAAAAAGATGACGACACCTATGATCTGACCCGTGAGGGGGGACATAGCAAGCGACGTATCCTACACGCTAAGGATATTACCGGCCGAGAGATTGAACGTGCATTGGTGACTGCTGCCAGTTGTCATCCCAATATCACCATTTATGAACATCATATCGCCGTTGATCTGATTACGGACACCAAAACCAGCGGGCGCAAGGAATGTCCGAGCCATTGTCTCGGTGCCTATGTTCTCGACATTGAGGGCCGCGAGGTCATTCCTTTTGGCGCCAGGGTCACCGTCCTGGCCACTGGAGGCGCCGGCAAAGTCTTTCTCTATACCACCAATCCCGATGTGGCTACCGGAGACGGCGTGGCTATGGCCTATCGGGCCGGGGCGACCATTGCCGACATGGAATTCATGCAATTCCATCCCACCACACTCTATCATCCCAATGCCAAATCGTTTTTGATCTCCGAAGCGGTTCGGGGTGAAGGTGCTATCCTGCGCCGCAGAGATGGTACCGCTTTCATGGAAGCTTACCATCCGTTGAAAGATCTCGCACCGCGGGATGTGGTGGCGAGGGCCATCGACAATGAGCTTAAAGTACA
>MAXR01000239.1:0-233 GCA_001751155.1 Desulfuromonadales bacterium C00003068
CGAACCCTGGGCATAAGCGCTAACAGTGATGATACTTTTGTGGTCAAGTTTGACGTTGTTATCGCCGTCAGTGATGGTACGAATGCTGAAGTAGCCAATACGGTGAAAGTGGTGTCAGTGGGGGGTAGTGAGTCTGGTAGCTCAGCGCACCGCATCTCTTTTCAGGTTCCTTTCTCCTTGTCCGTTGATGATCCGATTAAGAAAAAAACGGACGATCAGCAAGCGAAAACCCA
>MAXR01000239.1:318-2950 GCA_001751155.1 Desulfuromonadales bacterium C00003068
GTAGGCGGGTTTTGTCGTTGATGCTAGACCTAGTTTAAGGTGTGTTTGGCGGGAGCAGATGTGAATCGAACACACCGAGGAAATGTTATTTCCCCCATCGGCTTTGAAGGCCGTGAGCGCCACCAGGCTACTGACTACTCCCTCATCAAACAANNAAACAAGTGAACTCTATATATCAGCTCGACTGCACGGATTCAAGTATATTTATGGTTGCAGGAGTTTTAAGGCTGAATGATGCGCCCAGCTTGCTGCATTGCTTCGACTGTTTCTAGCATGTTTGAAATCTGGCCAACCTTGAGTTGATCTTGAAGGTTGAAAAATTCTAAACACAAGCCACAGGAACAGATCGTTACACCATTGTCAGCGAGCAGCTGGAGTGGTTCAAGGACTGTCGACTGATCACAGGTGAGCTTTACACCGCTATTAACGAAAAGAATACTGGTTGGATAGTCTTCAGTTTGGGCCAGCGTGAAGATAAAGTTGCGCATCAGAACTTCGCCGAGCTCATCACTGCCCGCTCCCATAGACGAGCTGGAGATGTAGACAATCGTGTCGCCACCAGTTGTCGCTGCAGCACCGAACGGAGAGTCCGGTGCTACGATGGCTTGCGTGCTCGGCTTAATGATCAGAGTGATTTCATTATCCGTAACGGTGGCCGCAACGCTAAAGCCTTGCTTGTTCGCCAGCCGGGTAATGTTGGCTTGAGCAATATCGTTCGAGACGAGAACGGTTAGTGAGTTCTCTGGGCTCGCTAGCAGTTGCTTACGTGTCTCGAGAACAGGCCGAGGACATGGCATGTCACGGCAATCAATTGTTTTCATTTTCACTGATCCTTCAGTCGCGGCCATTGCTCATGGTCGCTTTAGCTTTAGATTGGTTTTTTTATCAGCCGTACCACCGATTCAACATGAGGTGTTTGTGGGAACATATCAACGGGTTGAAGCTCAACGGCTTGATAGCCGCGTTGGTCTAATAGATCGAGGTCGCGCGCTAAACTTATTGGATGACATGAAACATAGAGCAGTGTTTCTGGGCCTAGATCGGCGAGGGTGTTGATAACCTCTTCGCTGCATCCACTGCGTGGTGGATTAACAACGGCAGCCTTAAGCGCGGGTAAATCATCTTGTAGGTCTTGAATGATGTCGGTTGCGTCACCAGCAATAAAGCGGCAGTTGTATAGCTCGTTAAATTTAGCTGCGGCTTTGGCGTTGAAAATAGCCTCAGGGTTGATCTCGACGCCAATTATTTTTGCTCCACTACGTGCCAAGTGCATAGCGATTCCACCCACGCCACAATAGAGATCAAGAGCGGTATCTTTTTTTTCTAGTCCAGCCCACTCGGTGACAAGGTTGTAAATTTTTGCCGCCTGAGTGTGATTGACTTGAAAAAATGAACTTGGCGACAGGCGCATCCGGATCTCACCAATGGTATCGATCAAGTCAGAACCGCCGATAATCTTAACCGTTGTCGGGCCGAAAACAACATTGCCTGCTGAACCGTTAATGTTTTGATGGATACCGATAATCTCGGGAACTTTCTTTTTAACCCATTTTGCTAAATGGGTCATTTCACGATAATTACGCTCGGCACAAACGAAGGTTACTAGTGCCTTGTTCGACTTTGGGCTAACACGCACAGCAAGGTAGCGCAAAATTCCGCGACGGGTGATGGGGTTGTAGACATAGACATCTTGCTTCTCGATTTCGTCACGAACAGCCTGCACCACTTTATTGATAAGTGGGTGCTGTTGCGGGCAGTTGCCGATATCAATCACATCATGGGTTCCGCGCTTGTAGAGGCCAATCTGTGCGACGCCATGACTTTTAGAGATGGCTAGTTTGGCCGTGGTGCGGTAGCCGAACGTTTCTGGCGCAGGTAACACAGGGTTCGGCTTTAAGTTGTTCAAGCTTGGATAAAAGCGTAACGCTGAGGTGACCCGCTGCTCTTTATATTTCAGCTGTTGTGGGTAGGCCAAATGGATAATTGGGCAACCTGAGCATTCGCTCGCTAGCGAACAGCCGGGGATGACGCGCTGAGGATTTTTTTTGAGCACTTTCAGCAAGCGGCCGATGGAGCGGCGCTGCCCTTGGTGTTCAATTTCAATTTTGACCTCTTCGTCAGGGAGTGTCCCTGCGACGTGCATCTCGCGACGTTGATGTTGACCAACGCCAACACCATCACTATTTAAGCTGTTGATGGTGAGGGTGCAGGTTTCGTTTGCTTTTTTATGCTGTTTGTTGCGTGGTCTTTGTTGTTGTCTACTCATAGTGTGTCCTGAAAATTAAGGTGATTTTCAGCGACAGTAACTTCTTGGCAGGGTACTGTCAATCCTCTCTTGACTCTTGACGCTCTGTTATGGCTGTGGCTAGATAACATTTTTGAGTTAAATGGCGTATGACGTGAGTGAATAATTGTTACCATTGTCAATGGTAAGCTGATAGATAATAAAGGGGTAGATGATGGAAACGTTTCGGCGAAAAACACGCACACTGAAGTTGGGAACTATGAATGTTGGCGGCGAAGCTCCTGTCTCTGTGCAATCAATGTGTAACACTGATACGCGTGATGTGGTGGCAACGCTGAAGCAGATTGATGACCTCGTTAGTGCCGGCTGCGAAATTGTGCGTTGTGC
>MAXR01000240.1 GCA_001751155.1 Desulfuromonadales bacterium C00003068
TCCCCTTTCCGTGCGCTGGGAAGATGGACTTTTTACCGTAATGATTCGTCATCTGCACAGCGGTAAAGAGGAAAGTTTAGAGGCCGAAGCACTGTTGATTAGTGTTGGCGTTGAACCTGCGACGGCTGAATTGGGCTTGGAGAATACGGCAATACATTGTGATGCGAAGGGTTTTATTTCGGTCAATGACCGCCTTGAAACAGCCGTTGAAGGTGTTTATGCTCTCGGAGACTGTGTTGGTAATTATCTATTTCGCCATAGCGTAAATTTTGAAGGGGAATATTTAATGCGTACCCTGTTTGACCATCCCAGTCAGACTCCGATTCGCTACGGTGCGATGCCGAGAGCCGTGTTCACTGTCCCTGAAGTCGCTGCTGTCGGTGCCAGCGAAGCCGAGCTGTTGCAACAACAGGTGGATTTTGTTGTTGGAAAAGCGAACTACGTGGATAGCAACATGGGTTTGGCGCGTCAACTCGATCATGGTTTCGTCAAGTTACTGTTTGATCGGAATACTCAACATCTTCTGGGAGCTCATATCATTGGTGAAGAGGCGTCAGATATGATCCATATGCTCATTGTGCTCTTGCAAAAACAGGGCACCTTGCAGGACCTGCTCGACATGATTTTTATCCATCCTGCCTTACCAGAGTTAGTTCGAGATGCCGCACGTGATGCAAACGCTAAGCTGTAATGGAGCATTGCTTTATTCTAATTGTGAAATAATTGTAGATTGATTTATGTTAAAAGTTTAGTCTGGTTCAACATGGCAAAGTTTACTTAATTGGTGTTTTTTGGAGTGGGTATATGAGTATACGCAGTCAGTTTTTTTTAGTTCTCGTAACCGTTTTTGTCGTTTCTCTCGGCCTGACGTTGTTTTGGTTTAATCGACAGGTCAATGAGAATATTGAAGGAAAACTCGTTTCGGAAGCACGTGGGATCTGCGTTCTACTCAAAGCCTCTCAACTTGAATGCCAATCAAGTCAAACGTCTTCTCAGGCTATTCTAGCTGGTCGCCATCTCCCTCAGTCATTGCAGCAAATCTCAGCAAATCTATCAAAACTAGGCCAGAGGAATTTTTCAATAAAATATCTCTCAATGAATCCGCTTAATCCGCAAAATTCTGGTTCGACACGTGAAAGACAAATATTTTCTCAATTTCAGGTAAATCATGATTTAGATGAAGTTTCAAAACTAATTATTGCGGCGGATGGTAGTGAGTTGTTGCGTTATGCGCAAGTGGTTCACTTTGACGAGAATTGTCGAACCTGTCATCAACGTGTTGGTTCAGATGACTTGGTTGACGCAGTAATGATGGTTGATTTGCCCTTTAATCGTATTAGCGCAGAAAAGCAGACAAAAATTATTAACTTGGCTCTTATTACTGGCTCAGGCTATTTAATTGCTTTTTTTGGTTTAGCGGCTCTGCTTAATGCAACGGTGTTGCGTCGTTTAGACCGTTTGACAAACGCCGCTCAAGCATTAACTCAAGGGGATTATTCTGAGGCACTGCCTGAGTATTTTGGCGAGAGTCGTAATCAGATTGACAAACTGACGGGCCTCTTTGCAACCATGCAGCGAGCCATTGAAAAAAGGGAGTCGGATTTAGAAAAAAAGCATCGTCAAGCGTATAGCATGTTTCATGATCATAAATCGGTCATGCTATTGATTAACCCTGATGATCATTCAATCGTTGATGTAAATCAAGCAGCAGAACAGTTTTATGGCTTCACTATGCGCGAGCTGTTACAGCAGAAAATAAGTGACATAAACCTTCTCCCCGTTGATCAAGTTAGTGCCGAGTTGCGCGACTGTATGCTGGGAATGAAAAATTATATGCAATTGACTCATCGATTATCGAGTGGAGAAATTCGTGATGTCGAGGTGCGCAGTTGCCCCGTTGAGGTGGATGATACGACCTGTTTATTTACCATCGTGCACGATATTACCGAGCAAAAACGGGCAGAAGTCAAAGTTCACACTGAGCATAAATTTTTCCAGACAGTCATTGATGGAATTGTTGATCCTATCCTTGTTTTAGGGCTCAACTATAAAATCAAAGTTGCCAATATTGCGGGTAAGAAACTCATTGGTCAAGTGGGCGAACTACTAGAAGATAGGTACTGTTATGAAGCCTTGATGGGAAAAAATCTACTGTGTGATGGAGTAAATGATTCTTGTCCGTTAAAAGTAGTGCTCTCTACAGGTAAGGCAACAACAACAATTCGTCACTTTGATAAAGTTAACAAATCGTATGAAATTTTAGCGTCACCATATGTGGATGATGAGGGCAATGTTATCGGAGTGATTGAGTGCTTTCGTGATATTACTCAGCGTTTAAATGTAGAAAAGGTGCTAGTTGAAAATGAGCGTAAAATTCATGATCTCATTCACTACGACCCACTGACTCAATTACCCAATCGAACGGCATTAAATGACCGGTTATCTCAAGCGATCTACTGGGCTAAACACCAAAATAGGCATGTTGGCTTGTTATGTTTAGATTTAGACCGATTTAAAAAAATAAATGACACCCTTGGCCACCAAGCAGGTGATCAGGTTTTGCAGGTGATTTCACGGCGGTTACAAGATTCATTAAGGACAGGGGATACGGTCTCTCGTGTCGGTGGCGATGATTTTTTTATTGTTTTAGAAAGTATTGATGATGGGAAAAACATTGATATTGTAGTGAAGAATATTTTATCTGCTCTAAAAAAGAGTATTGATATTGATGGTCAGAAAATTAATATCACCGCCAGTGTTGGTGTTGCAATTTTCCCCACCCATAGCGATTCCCCCGCTGATCTGATGAAGTTTGCCGATATTGCCATGTATAGCGCGAAAAAGCAGGGTGGTGATATTGCCGTGCATTATCACGATACGATGGATGAACGAGCATCTGAATTTTTAGTGATGGAAGCGGAGCTTAAGCAGGCGATATCTGGGGATGAGCTTTACCTGCACTACCAACCTCAATTTGATTTAAAAGATAACTCACTGGTTGGTATGGAAGCATTAGTCCGCTGGAGACATCCCATTAAGGGCACCGTACCGCCGGGAGATTTCATTTTTCTCGCCGAAGAAACAGGTTTGATTCAACCTTTAGGAGAGTGGGTACTTCGTGAAGCGTGTCGACAAATAAGTCAATGGATCGCTGATGGGGTAAATGTTGTGCCGGTAGCGGTGAATGTTTCAAGTTTACAAATGCAAAAAGAAGGTTTTATTGATGTACTCGATGATGCGTTATCGACTTCGAAGGTTCCGGCTGAATTTTTAGAGTTAGAGATTACAGAAAGTACCATTATGAATCGCTTAGATTCTTCTGTCGCGACATTGCAAGCGATACGACAACGGGGACTGATGGTGGCTATTGATGATTTTGGTACCGGCTATTCATCTCTGAGTTATTTGAAACGCTTTCCTCTGTCTAAGTTGAAAATTGACCGGTCCTTTGTCAGTGATCTGCCCGCTGATGACAATGATGCTTCAATTGTCACGGCGATTATCTCTATGAGTCAAGGTTTAGGTCTGAAAGTTATTGCTGAAGGGGTTGAAACGGATGAGCAAAAGCAGTTTTTAATAGATCAAGGCTGTGACCAAGTACAAGGGTTCTTGTATAGTCGACCCCTTGGTGCTGACGAGATCAAAGAAACTTATCTTCTTTCATAATAAGTTTAACAAACAAGGGCCACATTGTAGCCATGTGGCCCTTGTTTGTTTGTCGCATTATTGAGTCTTTTACCACGAATAGTCCCTTGTTCTCACCGCTCGATAGTGGCATAGTGCTCCTTTAAGAAAGGTGGTTCTTCTCACCACATAAAGTCCTTTACACCCGCTATTAATCTCACTAATTTATATACTGAAAGGTTCAATTAAATGGTTCCAGTATCCGTTACTACCGCATGGTTAGAGCTGCCCGAAAAGAATAAAGCCGTAGTCTGTCGTTTGTGTTCCAAACAACAGCCAATGATTTTTGACCGCTGGAGTACCGCTGCTGGGTTGAAAAGTTTTCGTCACGATTCGTTGGTAAACCGTAAAGCAGGTTCTGCTTCAAGACTCGATGCGGTACTTTTTAAAGCGGAGGAGGGCCATCTCGCCGCTGATTTATTGGTCGCATATTTTACTGGAATGGCTCCTGAAATTAATAACCAATATCTTGAAATCCTTGAGAGTGGCGATAATGAAGAGGTCGAGACGAAGTTGTCAATCTATGCGCAGTTAGCGTGTAAATTTAAAGATAATCCTTATATCCGGTTGTATTTGGCCACCGCGTTGTGGATCGAAGAATTTGATGAAAAAGAGATTGAAACAGTCGATAAACTCGCCAGTGAAATGACATGCTCGGAATCGTAGGGTGTCAACACCAGACACAGAGTTAAATTGGTCTGTTTACATGATTCGCTGTCATGACGAGTCACTCTATACTGGCATTACCACCGATGTTGCACGGCGCTTCAAGCAACACCAATCGGGAGTAGGGGCCAAGTATTTTCGTGCCCACAAACCTGAACAGGTTGTGTACCATGAGATGGGCCATGATCGCAGCAGCGCCAGTAAACGCGAGGCG
>MAXR01000241.1:0-5975 GCA_001751155.1 Desulfuromonadales bacterium C00003068
AACGGTCAGGCAAAAAGTCCCGACCCAGGAGCCCCAACAGCACCCGGGCAATCAAAGAATGAGGACAATGAATAACTTGCCAAACAGCGTTGCCACATAGATTACATAGAGGGCAGTCCTACTGCCAGGATTAAAACTACTGAAAACCTATTAAACTCCGTCATTTTTCACCATAAATTGCGGATTCCTTACTTGTATAAAGTCTCTCACTATGATAAATCATTAAGCGAATCGTTCGACCTTCCATAAACTGTCGCCACTGCTATTTTATTTTAATGGGTTTTCCCGATTGAGGCTCGCACCGACCTGCCTCATTCTTTCCTGGGAAATTACCGTAAAAAGATGGGTCGCTTCCCCATGGAATCCTGCAAAGGGACTGTTACCGAACTTCAGCAGTCACCGACTGAAGGCCGTCCTGCCTCCAGCGCGCCCCCATCTCACACCTTCAATTTAAAACACCTAATCAACAAGCTTAACTATATCCACTTTCTTGATGGCACTATCACTGCCTGTTTCCGCCACAAGCGGTACGACACCATCCTGTCCCTGCTAATCAAACCACAACCCTGCACCGACCAGAATCTCATTTGTAGCTGGCACAGCAATAGTGAGCTACAGCAAAAGCTGCAAGCACACCATTTTCAGCATCTATTGGTTAACGATGGTCAAAATGCGCTGGTGGTTCATCCCCAGGTCATTGAAATTAATCGTGACAACCTTCGCTTTATCTTACCGGCTTCTTGCGAGGAGCTAAATTCGAGGAAATTCCACAGATACCCTTGCTCTGACATCAACGCTCAACTGATTCAAAATGGGAGCAGCTTTCAGGGTAGACTTGTTGAATTCAGTGCAACCTCACTGCGCATTAAAGTCAAGGCAACTCCTCCCCAGACCTTTCAGTGGCTTAATCCCGAAGCACCCTCCGCGCTGGTTCTTTCCTGCCAAGGCGAAACAATTTATTCCACCGAGTGCACTATTTTTAAACAATCCTGTGGACAGAACATGCGCTCCATCGTGCTAAACCCAACCAGTGATCGCATATTCAAATTTAAACCCAAAAAATACCGTAGCACGCGACAACAACTCACCCCTTCTCCAAATATAAATTTCAAACATCCACTAACTGGAAAATGGGTTGACCTTGACGTTACCGACATTTCGGGATCAGGCTTATCTGTGACCGAGAACGCCCAAGAGTCGGGATTATTACCAGGCTTGATAATCCCAGCGCTTGCTCTAACATTTGCCAACAGCGATAGTCTGCAATGCAAAGCCCAGGTCGTTTACCGCACACCACCTGCGGACCCTGAACAGCCTAACACCGTGAAATGCGGCATCGCCTTTCTCGACATGAAAATCGAAGAACAAACTAGGCTGCTGGCCATTCTCTATCAAGCTGACAACAAGCGCTCGTACCTGAGCAACCGGGTTGACCTTGATGCACTATGGAAGTTTTTCTTTGACTCAGGCTTTATTTATCCAGAGAAATATCTTCACCTCAAATCCAACAAGAACACGTTCAAAAAAACATACCAAGCGCTTTATGAAAAAAAACCTAATATAGCCAGACATTTTGTTTACCAAGACAACGGCACTATTCTGGCACACATGTCCATGATCCGTTTTTATCGAAACTCATGGCTAATACATCACCACGCTGCCCGCAAAATGGCCACCGGCAAAGGCGGTCTAGTTGTTCTTAGTCAAATCAGTCGATATGTCAACGAAGCACACCGCTTATACTCCTCGCACCTGGATTTCGTATTTGGGTTTTTTCGCCCTGAAAATCGTTTTCCCCGTCGGTATTTTGGGGGAGCGGCCAAACACATCAACAACCCAAAGGCCTGCTCCATTGACCCTTTTGCCTACTTCCACTTTCGGAAGTCATTTGATTCTCAATGGGACATTGCAGCTCCCTTGGGTATTAGTCGGACCACAGACGAAGATCTGGATGAACTCAATAGATTTTTGGAATATGCATCGGGTGGTCTTATGGCAGCAGCTCTCAACCTTGAACCGGGATGCGACAATGACGAGGACTTGGCTAAAGAGTATGAATCATTAGGCCTTAAAAAAGAACGCCACCTTTTCTCATTGAGAATCAAAAACAGCCTCAAAGCTATAGTTATTGTCAATGTTTCAGACATTGGACTTAACATGTCCGAAATAAATAATTCAATAAAGATATTTGTTGTAGACCCCGAAGGTATTAACAAGGAAATACTATATTTTTTCCTTTCAATGATGTGTGTAAAGCTCTGCATAGAAAGTGTCCCTGTGCTTGTCTATCCACAATCATTCGCAAAGGATTGCGGAATACCTTTCGAAAAAACGTATAATCTATGGATATTGAACATGCTGAATCTTGATGAGTATTTTGATTTTTGCAAAAGAATCCTAGGTGTAAACTAACAACAAACAGGAATCACAATTATTCTCATGAGTACTCCTTACACCGACAGCACTCCCCTATACAATAGTCGACTAATCGACACCTATGTAAAATATGTAGACAAAACGTATCCACAGGTACCTGTCGGAGAAATCTTGTCTTATGCCAACATAAAATCTTATGAGCTTGCGGACCAAGGACACTGGCTTACCCAAAACCAGGTTGACCGTTTTTATGAAAAACTCGTCCAGCTTGCAGGCAATGAAAAAATCGCACGCGAGGCGGGACGATATGCGGCATCGCCTGATGCTATGGGAATAGTACGACAGCATTCTTTAGGATTGGTTGGTCCCGCCAATGCATTTAAACTAATTGGCAGAACAGCCCCAAACCTCACAAAATCGGCAATTTATGTCTCTCAAGAAATTGCTCCAAACAAAGTCAAAGTTGAGGTCACACCAAGACCTGGTGTAAATGAGCAGCCCTTCCAATGCGAAAACAGGATCGGTTTCTGGGAAGCCCTGGTAATGATGTTGGGCAACAATATGCCAACGGTTGAACATCCAGAATGCATTTTCAAGGGAGATCCCAAGTGTACCTACATCATCTCTTGGGAAAGACCTCTATCCTCAACCCTTAAAACCATTCGACTTTTCCTTGCGGCATCTTCCGCCGTAGCACTTGGACTTGCTTCCTTTCAAGCCCCTGATTTTGCACTAAGACTGCTAGCCCCTTCGGTACTTTTTACCTACATGTCTCTCTCCTTTTTTATTGAAAAAATGGAAAAGAAAGAGATTCTTGGCAGCGTCAGTGAAATTAAAGATTCCAGCGACCAGCTTTTAGAACAAATTAACAGAAATTATAATAATGCCTTGATGGCAAACGAAATTGGCCAGGCTATCAGCAGCCAAACCAATTTCAAGCATATTGAACAAACTATTGGCTCAACCAGTAATATCGATGAAATTCTCAGAGATGTTATCCAGATTTTAAACAAACGCCTGGACTACGACCGCGGCCTGATTCTGTTAACCAACAAGGATCGCACCGCCCTCATCTTTCGTGCAGGATACGGTTACTCCGAAAAACATCAGAACATGCTGAGGGGTACGGCCTTCCACTTAGATAATCCCGAATCGAAAGGGATGTTTGTGGTCGCCTTTCGCAAACAAGAACCCTTCCTAATAAACGACATAAATGAGATAGGAAAAAGTCTCAGCCCTCGCAGTCAAGCGTTAGCAGAAGCACTTGGAGTGCACTCTTTTATCTGTTGCCCAATTATTTGTGATGGCGAAGCTATTGGCGTTCTGGCGGTAGACAACATCCGCAGCAAGCGACCTCTGGTCCACAGCGACCTCACCTTGCTAATGGGAATCGCTCCAGTTGTCGGCATCAGTATCCGCAATGCCGACCTGTTGAATGCCCGCCGCAAACAGTTTCACTCCATTCTACAAACACTTGCCAAGTCTATCGACGCCCGTGACCCTATGACCGCAGGCCACTCGGAAAAGGTCACCGAATACGCTCTTGGTATCTGCAATGAACTCCAGAAACCTAAAGATTTTTGCGAGATGATTCGAGTGGCTTCCTTACTTCATGATTATGGCAAGATTGCGGTACCCGACGCTATCCTCAAAAAACCCGGGCGGCTTTCCCGCGAGGAATACCAGATCGTCAAAACCCACTCGCAAAAAACCCGCGAGATTCTTGATCAGATTAATTTTGAAGGAATCTACCACTGCGTTCCAGAAGTCGCTGCCGGACACCACGAAAAACTCGATGGAACAGGCTACCCGAACGGCCTTAGTGGGGAACAAATCCCCCTTGGGTCCAAAATAATTGCCGTCGCAGATTTTTTTGAAGCCATTACAGCCAAACGGCATTACCGCGAACCGATGCCTCTTAAAGTTGCCTTTCAAGTTCTGCGAGAAGAGAGTGGCAAACACTTTGAAGAAGAAATCATTGAAGCTCTAATTCGACACTTTGAAAAGAATCATATCCAGGGTTTTAAGGAGCGATGGAAAGACCTTGAAATGCCTGAGCGCAAAAGCTTGCGAGTTCCCTGCAAAGCTCCAGTCTCTTACATGATGGATGGCGCCCTCGTCGCCGGCACCAGCGCCGACATCAGCGCTAAGGGTATTTTTGTAGAGAGCCAACGAGACATGAATGAAGGCGAAAAAATTCAAATTTCGTTTACACTCCCCAACATCGATTCTAAAATGTATGAGACCAGTGGTCGCGTAGCCTGGGTTAACCACAAAGGCATGCCGCGCAAACGCGGTATGCCCATGGGTTTCGGAGTTGAGTTTCTTGACCTCAATAAAAAAACTTTCGATGCCGTTCTCAGCTATGTTATCGCCAACCACCTTCCGGCTCTAACAAACCAACCATGCTGACCTTGTTTCTTCGAACAACGTAAAAAGGCGTACAAACCGATGTTTGTACGCCTTTTTACGTTGTTTTTCGCGGAACTCAAATTATTGGCTTTATCCCCCGCACACAGAGCAAGGGGGTATAAGTGAAACGCCTGGGATCAGCAAAAAACTTTTCAAACTCATCGACAAATTCGTCGAATCCGCCTGCATATTCAGAAAATGAATAATTGGAGTTTTTTGCAGCCACCTGCACTTTTTGATTCCAGTTATAAGAATCGACTTCGTTGAGTTGGCCGCTGATCAAATGGTGAGCCGACAAGTCGACCCCAATATCCTGAAAATCAAGATCGTATAAGAAAGAGTAGAGCTTTCTCCCCATATAGGGATCAAAGTCGGCCTCAAGTTCAAGTTTTTTAGTAATGTTGACAATAGCCTTTTCAAGCCGTACCGGGATACCGGCATGGGTCAAACAATTATAGTCGAGATCAATGAGGCAAAGAATACCACCAGGCTTTAGAATCCGGCTAAGGTTCTGAACGATTTCAAAAGCCTTTTCTCTATGGTACTCCAAAACAAAACGAACCCAGATAAAGTCGAAAAGCCCCAAATCATCAAGGGGTTCATAAAAATTTCGACAACAATAGGAAAGGCCAGATGCTTTATATTTATTTTGAGCGTGCGTAATACGTTCTAAGGACCCATCGACACCAACAGCCTGACCAAATGGTTGGCAAAGCTCATTGAGCATTGCTGTCGTCTTGCCACTGCCGCAACCAATATCTGCCACACGCATACCCGGCATCAATCCGGCCCAACGGGACTGCCTTTCAACAGCGTCATGGCCGGTTTTCATATCGAGGCGCAAAGCCTCATCGGCGTGTTCCATTATATAGTTGGTCTGTACAGTCATTTCATCCCTGTCGATAGAATCATTGATATTTATACAAAATAAGGCTGGACCAATAACACATAAAAAAACTTAATTCAACAAGACTATGATTGAGACATCCACGAAACAAAGTTCCTTTTCTTTGGCAGGATTAATTCGGTATTATTTGACTTGATTTGCCATTCATGTGTAAAAGTGGCAGTTAGGTTATATAGTATTGTACCTTAACGACTTTTTAGCATGAAGTGAGATGCACTTGGCAGCACATGGAGGGACTATGAACAGAACAATAAGAGACTTCTTCTCATCAATATTTTTC
>MAXR01000241.1:6025-6563 GCA_001751155.1 Desulfuromonadales bacterium C00003068
TTTGAGCTCGGCACCACCGCCGTAGTACCTTCGCGCAAGTTTAAAAGCGATCTCGATGGCAGCCGTGAAGAGACCGAAGATACCGTTTACTTCCCTAGCACCTTCTATCTGAGTCACCAGCTCAACGAGCGCTGGAGTGCTGGCCTGGCCGTGTTTAACCCCTTTGGTCTCGGCACAGTCTGGGACAGCGACTGGGAAGGCAATAGCATCGCTACTAAATCGCGGATCACCACCTTCAACATTAATCCAGCCGTTGCCTATCAAGTCACCCCTAAACTCGCCATCGGAGCCGGCCTCGACATTCTGTTGCTCGATGCCAAACTTAAAAACAAACCAGGCCCCGGAATCGGGCAAGAATTTACCGGAGATGGCGAGGGAGTCGGCTTCAACCTTGGTCTGCAACTGCAACTCACCGATGCCCTGTCCTTTGGTGCAGCCTATCGTAGCGAAATTGAAATCGATGTCGATGGCAAAGCAAAGTTTAATTCCCCTGCACCAGCGTTTTTCCCCAACACTGATGGCGACACTTCCCTCACTC
>MAXR01000241.1:6590-6828 GCA_001751155.1 Desulfuromonadales bacterium C00003068
TTCTCGCAGGATTGGATCGTTGAGGCAGGCGTACGCTGGGAAGAATGGTCGTCTTTTGACGAACTCAAGATCGACCTTGCCCAAGCGGTAGGGATACCGCCATATACCACAACCAGCATGACCTATCCGAGAGATTGGGACGACACCTGGGCCTTCAACATCGGCACCAAATACCGCCTCAATGACCGTGTCGCCCTCATGGCTGGCTATCTATATGGTGACAACCCCGTCCCCGACG
>MAXR01000241.1:6883-7070 GCA_001751155.1 Desulfuromonadales bacterium C00003068
CCCACCTGTTTACCGTCGGAAGCGAACTGACCTTCGACCAATTCAAGGTGGCGCTTGCTTACGGCTTTCAACTGCAGGAGGATCGGGACAAGAAAACCAACGAGTATACGGCACTCGATGGTTCTGTCGCCAACGGCAGCTACGAAAACTATCTTCACTTAGCGGCCATCAGCCTGAGCTACACATT
>MAXR01000241.1:7106-7724 GCA_001751155.1 Desulfuromonadales bacterium C00003068
GTTTATCAGCTAGTGTCCATCCGGAAACTCCGGATGGACACGATGTAGTTTTCATATGGGAAACTCCAGATGAACACCGGGCAAGTTTCCCTTCCAGACCGTTCGTCCGAGAATCCTACCCAAAAACTGGTGAGTGAAATCTATAAGAACTTCGGCTTCGACCTTCCCCCTTAGGGCGCAACAAGAGACTGAAGGGCCGAAATGATATCTGGTATATCCTGATCGGCAACAGTTCGCGGATCGAGGAGAAAGTCACCCTGGGAAATCCTGCCGATGATCGGGAGAAGCCTTCTGCGCAGCTTCTGCTCCAATTGCTGGGTCGAAAGCCCATCGACAGAGATCGAAATCAGAGTCGTAGGAAGTTCCAGCAGAGGAAAGGTACCGCCACCGACTTGCGAAACCCCCTTCAAGGTTTTCAGGGATACGTTGTCCGGAAGAGCTCGCCGCATACGCCGCACAATAGCTTTGGCGCGGGAGGCAAGTTCTTCCGCGGACAGCGTCATCATGCGCAAGGAAGGATTTTTCTGCAGGGCCTGTTGTTCGTCCTGGTACAGGCGCAGAGTCCCTTCCAGGATTGCAAGAGTTATCTTGTCGAGGCGCAACGCCCGCAGCAGGGGG
>MAXR01000242.1 GCA_001751155.1 Desulfuromonadales bacterium C00003068
CCCGCAGGCAATCAACTTCTGGCCTGTTGAACTGCGTCTTCTACCGTGGCGTCTATTTGATCCTGAACGGCTCCATCACGAGACCAACCAATAGCCATGGTTTCGCTCCTTAATGCCTTTGCAGAGAGTTTAGATCCAGGTTCCTTGCCCTTGTCTATACCTCCTCAGTATATATCAAAACGTGATTCAATACTTCACCCCGTGGGATTGGCTCATATCTTCTGGAATAAATCTTTTCCGTTCCCGCAAGCAGGATAACAGTCCTTATTGTTCTCCTGAAAATCTGAACGAATCAATCAGTTCCGTGGCCATAAACTCTGCTTCATGTTGTGCATGGTAATCATCCACTAGATTCGATATGTCGCAGTTGGTCTCGCTTTCCAACAAATCATTTTTGCAGAAATGAACCCGGCAGTCGGTTGGTCTGACAGCATAAATTCTGCATTTCCCGTCCTTGCCTAAAAATTTACAGGAAGCAGTGCCGGCTTCGTAGAATTTGAATCCCTTGCGCTTTGCCAAAAAACTATTGATTAATTCGCCCTCCGGAGGGGTGACCCCTGGTTCGCCCCCGATGCCGGCCGGACGGCAGCACTCGGCTTTGCACTTGTCGGTCCGGCCACACTTCATTCCGGATTTGGCTGTAATATCTGCAAGTCTGGTCCAGAGATCTTCCAAAGTCATTCTTGTTTTCCCCTCCCACGTGTATTGCCGAACGGTTAAGATACGCGGCGGCGACGTGCCGCTCGCATCCCACGTAACTCCTCGATTTAGCACAGACGTATAATCCGTCCGCCTTCATTGATTTGATACTAGTGCAGGCCGGGGGCCTGATAAGGGTTATGCTCTTTTGCTACTGCATCCGCCCGGAAAAACAGATGTTTTGAAAGAACTGCAACCGGACAATCAAGAGAAAGGTTATTCCTGTAGTTCATATTTTTTTAAGAGTTTTTGCCATTCCTGATTTGAGTTCAAATCTTTGACTATAGGAACTAACCAATCATGAATATCTTTGTTATTAAGTGGAATTAAAATATTTCTGTCATAAGATGCATGCGGTTGTGGAGAAATGTAGAGCTGTGCCCTGCAATCATGTAATTTAACAAAGTAATCCAAGGTAGAACGTCCTACAATCACTGCGTCAACCCTTCCCGCCAGTAACTTATGTAAGTTTTGCGACTCGCTTGCAGTATCCTTTCTGATGATTTTACCCTCCTGCATAAACTCATCCAGTCCGAAATACTTAAATTCGAGCACTGTTCCGACTTTCAAACCAAACAAGGATAGCGGATTCTTATAATTTACCGGTGAAATGTGTAATGAAACGACTTCATCACGATCCTTCAAAATGGAAGGGGTCCATAAATATTTTTTCTGTTCAGCGTCTCCCATCCAATACGGATTCGTTCCAGTAACAATGCCGTCAAAGCCGGATTTGCTCATATATAAATCAAGTCGTTTCCGAGGGAGATATTTGGTAACAAAGTGATAAGTACTGCCTTGAGAGTTCAGGAATGCAGATAAATCAAAATCAAACCCCGATCCATTTTCTTCATCAATCACAAATGGCGGTTTTAAATGGTAAGTATAAATTATGACTTCCCTTTTTTCGGAAGCATCTGCCCGAAGCGGTAATAACATTACCAAAACTGACAACATCACAATCAATCTGGTTTTTGTTATAAGGTTTTGCGGAAGAGAGTATAAAACTGTATAAGCAATACTGCTGACTCTGTACGGCATATTTTTATCTTCCTACATTAAAGCACTGGGGGGGGGTATCTCTATGGAAAAATTTGCAACAATTTACATCGCTTTGTCAGCTTCGAACGCATAACTGTGTATATACAGTCTGTATATACACAGTTCTTAATTGAGCCCCTCACCCCAAGGGGCCTTTCTCATGCTTTCAGGCCTGATCGCACAGGCCCCTTATCGGGGGGCACGATTTCTGTCTGTCCGCTTATGGCTGCTCACCACTGCTCTTGATACCACCGCCCTGGTGGAGATGGCCGCCAGAGAAGGCGGGGGTGGTGATCGGCAGGAGTATGAGTGGCGGCAGGGTTTTCCTGAATTAAAACCAAACGGTTACTTTAGC
>MAXR01000243.1 GCA_001751155.1 Desulfuromonadales bacterium C00003068
CTATAAGTCACCATCTGTAGTTGGTTATTTTCTGTCAAGTTTTGATACAATGCACGCAGAAAATGGTAACCATTATCGGGGTAATATTCCCACGCATTTTCACCATCAAGAATAATGCTCACCACATGTTCACCGACCTCTTGATCTAAAAAATCACCGATATTTTCCAGATGTTTACACAAATCACGTGCGGCATCTTCAGCAGCCCAATCTTTATACTGAAAGCCAATCAGATCGGCGAGTCCATCATCACGAAAAAACAACACGCATTGATGCGGAGGATGGCGCAGTGGCTGGTACAGCACCTTTTTATGCTCCAACAAGTTGGGGTTTATTTTTGAAGCCTCGCATGAGGACCGCCACACCCCCTCACCTGAAGCCGTCCAAGCAATATTAAATGAATCGAGCAACGACAAGGCCTCGCTGCTAATTCCCCCTTCAGAGAGCCAAACCCCTTTAGGGTGGACACCAAAATGATCTTTAAATACTGCTAGGCCGCGCTCAATATGCCAGCGCGAGCGCTCCATCCCGCCAGGGTAAGTTTTATACCGTGGCCCCTGTGCATCTGGCTGGTTCTGCTTCATCACCTTAAAATCAATCAACAACGGCACAATTGGATGACCGTAAGGGGTCATAGATAATTCGATCTGGCCCGCTTCCATCAACGCTCGGTAGCGTGGCACAATCCCTTCGATCACATCGGCAATCACTTCGATCAGTATCCTCTGATCAACGCGAGTGAAGTTATTCTTACGCGCCATCAGTTGCTCAACACGAAAATCTTGCCGTTTGACACTCTCCCCCATCCACGCCAAGTGGTACCACATAAGCAAATCGACAAAAAACTGTGGCCGCAAATAGCTAACGCGAAGGGTATCTAACTCACCAGCAGTGTATTGCTCTAAGGCAATATCCACCAGAGCGCGATACGGCGCGTGGCGGTCGATCATGGTTGGCGCATAAGCCCGTTGACAGGCGGTAATAATTTCGCCGCGCGCTTCGGGGCTAGCCGGCAGTTCCGTTTCTCCACCCAGCAAGTTTAGCAACGGATCGTGCATCGGTGTTTCATGCTGAAGCCATTGGCGCATCTGGTGGGCGTAATCATCGAGCTGCTCTAACAAAACAGGTGCAAAATTGACCACGACACGCGCCGCCGGAAAAGACTCCAAATGGGCGACCATATCAGCATAATCTTTGATGGCATGGAGATACACCCAAGGCAAATGGTAGGAGCCGTCAAGACCATCGCGGTAATAGGGTTGATGCATGTGCCAACATAGCGCGACCTTAACCTTATCTGTCATAATCAGCTCTCCTCGTGGCTGCCGAGTCAAAACAATAAAATTATGTACAATTCAGCAAAAGTGTTTGAACCACCCATTCCAAGGGACGCATAAACCCATCCATGGGGCTTGACTATCGCCATCCGGGCGACAGACACCCTTTACATGGGTGACTCAAGCCCTTATGGATGAGAGCTGAATAGTTACATTAACGCACGCTATGGATGTTTTGCCCCAACATATCAGGGGTCACCAAGACAATGCCATGGTCATCGACACAAAAACGTTGTTCATCATCGGCGCGATTTTCACCAATCACCGTGTTGGGTGGAATCACACAGGCTTTATCAATAACCGCCTTGGTAATGCGACAATTTCGTCCAATCTCCACATGAGGCAAAATAACACTATCCTTAATAGAGGAATAGCTATGGACAAAACAGCCACTAAAAACGACAGAGCGTTTAACCCGTGCACCGGATAAAATGCACCCCGACGACACCATCGAATCAATAGCTTCACCGCGACGACCCTCATCGTCAAAGGCAAATTTAGCCGGCGGCATTTGTGCTTGATAGGTCCAAATAGGCCAATCATTATTATATAAATTCAGTTCGGGCTGGATGGAGCACAGATCCATGTTAGCACTCCAGTAGGATTCGATGGTACCGACATCGCGCCAATAACTTGGCTCACCATTTTCATCAACGAAAGGATAGGCCTGCACATGGTTATCAGCGATAATTGACGGGATAATATCTTTGCCAAAATCCTTTGACGACAACGGGTCATCATTGTCTTTGATCAATTTTTCAAATAAAAATTCGGGGGAAAAAATATAGATCCCCATTGACGCTAATGCTTTATCGGGCTTATCTGGAATCGCCTCTGGTTGTTGTGGTTTCTCGGTGAAACGGGTAATGCGCATGGAATCATCGACAGACATCACCCCGAACCCAGTGGCTTCAAGGCGTGGCACCTCAACGCAACCAACGGTAACATCGGCACCGGATTGAGCATGCGCTTCAATCATCGGCCGATAGTCCATGGCATAGATATGGTCACCACCTAAAACCAAAACATATTTAGGAACGTGACAGCGTATAATATCAAGATTCTGATAGAGTGCATTGGCCGTCCCTTGGTACCACTGCTTGCCTAACCGTTGCTGCGCTGGCAACAATTCAACAAATTCACCGACTTCGTAACGCATAAAACTCCACGCGCGTTGTATATGACGGATCAATGAGTGCGATTTGTATTGGGTTAAAATACCAATTCTGCGGATATCAGAATTGACACAATTGGACAAAGCAAAATCGATAATCCGATATTTTCCACCAAAAGGTACGGCAGGCTTGGCGCGCCACTGAGTTAAATCTTTAAGGCGACTTCCCTCCCCCCCTGCCAACACTAACGCTAGGGTGTTACGAGTCAACTCGGTGATTTTCGAATAATTCTTCATTGTGGTTTTTCTCCATCGCGGTTCAATCGCATTGACGTTGCAGTATCGCGTGCTTTCGCTAACGCACCAGCGAGACCCACATGTTCATCGACAATCAAATACACAGGCATAGTTGCCACCAATTTACTCATCTCATTTTTAGCGAGGAATGAATCTTTAAAATCAGCACTCATCATCCATGAAGAGATCTTAGCCCCAATCCCCCCAGCGATATAAATTCCAGCGCGAGCGGGCC
>MAXR01000244.1 GCA_001751155.1 Desulfuromonadales bacterium C00003068
CACGCTCTCGAACCGCGCGATGCAGAGGATTCACAAGAGTTGCAACTGGCCCTGCAATGCGCGAAAGAGGCGAGTTTAAAGCGGTCACAAGGGGTCTGGCAACGACTGGCTCCAGTGTTTGGGGCAGGATAGTTTTTCGATAGTCTTAAATATTTTGAAATAAATTGTGCGGCGGCCTGAATGGGTCGCCGTTTTTTTTTGCCATCTTGCATCATACCGAAGCGATACTTTGCCAAACAGAAGATCTCCATTCCTTAAAACGCCACCAGCTTTTCTGAGTGTGGAAATTCGGGGTGGGTAATCAAACTGAACATCGGACGGGTTGCATCAGATTTAAATTCATCCGCAAAGCTCAAAACATTCCGGCCATCATAAAAACCGGCCAGATAACCTACTAGCCTGCCGTGCAAGGTTAGCCTTAGGAGGTTGCTATGGGTAAATTCTATCCTCAATGACTGATGGTCATCATCTACTTTAATGATTCAAGTGTGGCAAAAACACTTTCGGCACAAATTTGTCACAGATAAAATTTAAGGAGTTAAAACGACAACAGCCGATTCGCTAAGTAAGCGAATCGGCTGTTGAAATATTGGTTGCGGGGGAAGGATTTGAACCTCCGACCTTCGGGTTATGAGCCCGACGAGCTACCAAACTGCTCCACCCCGCGTCATGTTATGATGTGCCCTCTCTCAAGGGGCCCTATGTTTACCAAATAGGGGATCACCTGTCAAGGATTCATATCAATTATTACAACTTTTATTACGGTGTATCGACAAAGCTCTTCAAACGTTTGGCGCGGCTTGGATGACGGAGCTTGCGTAATGCCTTGGCTTCAATCTGACGAATCCGCTCACGGGTTACGCTGAAATCTTGACCAACCTCTTCAAGAGTATGATCCGATTTTTCACCGATACCAAAGCGCATGCGCAGTACTTTCTCTTCGCGCTCGCTGAGTGTCGATAACACATCGGCAGTTTGATCGGAAAGGTTGCTTTTAATCACCGCTTCAAGGGGAGAAACAGCTCCTTTATCTTCAATGAAATCACCGAGAGAAGAGTCTTCCTCTTCACCAATTGGGGTTTCAAGGCTGATAGGCTCTTTGGCGATTTTTAAGACCCGGCGTACTTTTTCCAGCGGGAGATCCATCCGATCAGCGATCTCTTCAGGGATCGGCTCACGGCCAAGCTCTTGCACCAACTGACGGCTGGTGCGAATCAACTTGTTGATGGTTTCGATCATGTGCACGGGGATACGGATGGTACGTGCCTGATCGGCAATCGCCCGAGTGATCGCCTGACGAATCCACCATGTTGCATAGGTGGAAAACTTATAGCCACGCTGGTACTCAAATTTATCCACCGCTTTCATCAGGCCAATATTACCCTCTTGAATGAGATCAAGAAATTGTAGCCCACGGTTGGTGTACTTTTTAGCGATTGAAACAACCAGACGTAAGTTGGCTTCCACCAGTTCGGTTTTAGCCACTTTAGCGCGCCATTCACCACGATGAACCTCTTTGAGAGAGTCGATCAGGTACTCGATGGTGAAGCCGGTCTCCTCTTCGACACGCTTAAATTTACGCTGCGCCCCTTTGAGACGTTTTTCGACCACAAGTAGTTCATCAGCCGTTTTATCTAACTCTTTACATACAGCGGCAGCTTCGGTTTCCCCTTTATGAAATTTACGCAGCTGACTGCGAATTTTCTTATGCGGGCAACCAACCTCTTTTTCACAAGCGGCAACTTCGCTCATCCCTTTTTTAACTTGATCGGTCAGTTCTTTCAAGCGTATGGCAAACTTAGAAACAATTTGATCTTTCAAGCGCAACTTACCCATTAGATCACAGAGGTCAGTCTTGATCTCATCGACCCGAATCGCAGCTTGCTCTTTATCTTTCGCACTGCCTGATGTTACGAGCGCACTCTGCTCCTCTAACACCACACTTTTTGCACGAATTTCAGCGATGATATCGAGAACGCGCTTGTACTGACGCTCTTCCGCCGCAGCACCCTCCTCCTCATCGTAATCCTTGGTTAGATCGGTGATACCAATATTACCTTCGCTGAGTTCATCACCAAGAGCGAGAACCTCTTCCAACGCGATAGGTGTACGCAGAACAACATGATTGATGAGGCCTTCTCCCTCCTCAATCCGCTTAGCAATCTCGACTTCCCCTTCACGAGTTAACAGGGACACTTGACCCATCTCACGTAGGTACATCCGCACGGGATCACTGGTTCGACCAATGACACCTGCTTCAAAACTTGGGCTATTCTCTTTGGTTGATCTTGAAGAAGGCTCTTTTGTCACCGAAGCCTGGTCATCATCTTTGTCGTTGCCATCAACAATCTCAATATCGAGATCACCGAACATGGTCATCACCTCTTCAAGTTGACTCGGTGACACCATATCTTCGGGAAGCGCATCACTAACCTCTTCGAAAGTCAGGGAACCTTTTTCTTTCCCTTTTTCGATGAGTTGTTGAAATTCTTCCTCTTTTGTTTTCTTTGCCATAAAAATGGTCTCCTGTAGGCTGCGTTTACAGCTGTACTTTTATGCGGTATTACACTATCCGGCTTTTAAGTTGGCGGTTAATTTGAGTCAGTTCCTGTAAGCAGACTGTCTGGCGGTCCGAATCACCACTGAGTTCGGCCTCACGCATCAGCGCATGCAGCTCTGCCCTACGTTGTTTTAGCTGACCCTTGGCCACTGCCAACTGACAATCACCGAAAATCTCCTCTATATTTTCATTGGGTAACTCCTTACCCTGAATCAAAATCTGTGTCAGTAGTGCTTGATGTTCGGGCTGCTCACATTGGTCAAGCAACCATTCTCCGGGCTGTTTTGTCTGTTGCCACGCCTGACCAATGAGATCGGCAAGGTAACGACAACATGGATCGTCAAAAAGTGTTTCCAGCCCTTTTTCGATAACGGTGTGACTCACAGTCTCATCAACCATCATCAGGCTGAGGAGCCATTTTTGGGTCTTGTTATCCGTCACTGACACGGCAGCACGACGACGCTGTGGTGCTTCATCATACGCGTTACCAGCCGAATGGGGCGGTTGCTCTGATTGCCCATATTGCCCAGAATAATCTTCATCACCATGTGCGGGTGGTTGCTCCTGCTGTGGTGGCGGTACAACCTGCGCTGGCGCTGCTTTACGCACAGGCTCCTGCGGGATCACGGTGCGCTCCAATTGGCGACGAAGTAACTCAGTTTGAACTCCACTAGCACGAGCCAGCGATGGCAAATGCACATCTTGCTCAATTTCACCGGGGACATGACGAATCATCACCAAAATTTCATTGACCGCTTTAGCCCGGGCTTCAGCGTTATCTCCTGCTTCGCTGAGTTTCACCTCCATATAGTAATCGACGGCAGAGCGCGCTTGTTCAAGTCGCTGATTAAACTGGTCGGCCCCTTCGCGATTGACACAGGTATCAGGGTCATCGCCATCGGGCAGTTCCAACGTCAACACCTGCAAACCCGCCTGCAGCAGGATCGGCATCGCGCGAAAGCAGGCTTTTTGCCCCGCTTTATCTTGATCAAAGAGCAACACTACTTGTTCGACATAACGCTTTAATACTCGGCCATGATCGGTGGTGAGTGCCGTACCACAGGTGGCGACGACATTCTCAATCCCTGCTTGAACCAAAGCTAAATGATCAAAGTAGCCTTCGACCACCACCACTTTGCTTTGCCGACGCATATCGTCTTTTGCCTGAAACAGGCCGTATAAAATACGGCTTTTGTGGTACAACGCCGATTCGGCCGAGTTGATATATTTAGGCAAACTGTCATCGAGTACTCGACCACCAAAGGCCACCACATGACCAAACATATCGTCGATGGGAAACAGTAACCGTTGGCGGAACATATCGTAATCGGGCCGCCCCTNNACTACGGATCAAACCAAGCTCTTTGGCCTGATCAGCATCAACGCCCTGCTGCTTAAAATGCTTGGCCAGCGCATCCCATCCATCGGGCGCATAGCCTAAGCGAAAGCGACGTACTGCTTCGCTATCAAAGCCACGCCGACGAATATAACCACGAGCTTGAGCAGCGCGTGGATCATTGAGCAACAGCTGATGATAAAAGGCAGTGGCGACCTCATAAATTTTATTGAGGCGCTCCCTCTCTTGACGGCGCTGTAGTTCAAAGGCGCTTGGCTCATCTTTAGGGATGTCAATCCCCACTTGTTCAGCAAGGCGGCGCACCGCCTGCGGAAAGGCGATGCCATCCATGCGCATTAAAAAGCTAAAAACATTGCCACCAACGCCGCAGCCAAAACAGTGAAAAATTTGGCGTGTGCTATTGACGTTGAATGAGGGGGTTTTTTCGTTATGGAACGGGCACAATCCCAAGTGGTTTGCGCCAGAATGTTTCAACGACACATAACCAGAGACCAGATCGACGATGTCAACCTGCTCACGTACTTGCATGATAATGTCGTCCGGAATTCTTCCGGCCATCAGTTCCCCCCATGAATAATCTTAGCTGCCCTCCAATTAATTGCCGAGCTCGATCTCTGTAATGGCGTTACCACCTTGAGCATTGTCGGCGGCATGAAATGCCGTCACCGCACGATGCTGAGCCAGTAGATCACGAATCGCCTGACGCAATGCGCCCGTACCGCGACCATGCACAACACTAATATCTTTCCAACTGTGTAGCAGCGCGTCGTCGATCAACTGTTCAACCAGTGGCAACGCATCTTCAACCCGCAAACCCACCACTTCAAGGCGTGGATTAAATTGTGGCCGTTCGATGTGACTGCGCGCGCTAGTCGTTTGCTTTTTCGTTTCAGCAAAACGGCGCGGTTCATATGCTTCTAACGCCGCCAACGAAACGCGCATCACTTTGCCTTTTAACGACAACTCAATATTTGAACCTGAGATCCGTTGAACCACAGCCTCGGCATCGAGAGCGACCACCCGTACC
>MAXR01000245.1 GCA_001751155.1 Desulfuromonadales bacterium C00003068
TATTAGGCCAGCAAGTTGCTGTTGGGACTTATTATCAAGGAGGCTACCAATTGATTGAGCATGACGTGATTGCAGGGTAATGGTTTGTTCGAGTAAGCGATTTTCGCTGAGGCGCAATAGCAGTAGGGCCACAAAGAGTAGCGCTGCACCGACAAGCAAACTCGTTGAAACTACGATTTCACTACGCAATCCAAACGAGCGCTTCATAACCATTACAAATGGCCCTTATCGGCCAAGCTGATGTAGCTATCGCGACCAATGATAATGTGATCGAGTACCCGCACACCGAGAATCGTTCCCGCTTCGTGAAGGCGTTTGGTGATGGCAATGTCCTCGGGGCTAGGGGAAGGGTCTCCCGATGGATGGTTGTGGACAAAAAGGACTGAAGCGGCTGACTCGCGCACCACTGCACTAAAAACCTCGCGCGGATGAACAATACTGGCGGTTAAACTACCTTCGGAGATGCGAATGTCCTTGATTAAACGATTTTTTGCATCAAGAAGTAGGGCGAGAAAAACCTCTTTATTGTGATTAAGAAAGCGATTGCGATAGCGTTGAAAAACTGCATCGGCGCTGGTGAACACGCTGCCGGGTTGTAACGAATGGTCACTGAGTCGGCGTGCCAGTTCAAAAACAGCGTGAAGTTCTGCCGATTTTGCTGGGCCGATACCACTGATGGTGCACAGTTCAGTGGTGGTGGCACGGGCGAGTTGTGGCAGGTTGTTGAACTGATGGAGAAGCAAACGACCTTGGTCGACAGCGCTGGTTTTAGACCCCGCATCTCCCGTACGCAAGATAAGTGCTAACAGCTCAGCATCGCTGAGGGCTTCTGCGCCACGTTGCAACAGTTTTTCGCGCGGGCGATCCCCCTCAGGCCAATCCTTGATGCGATGCATTCTGTTCATAAAATCTCCTGCTTGTTAATAGGAGTTATGACTATAAAAACATTTTCAATTGAGCATAGAGGATAAAGCCCATCAGTGCCGCAGCAAGCCAACAAGAGAGGATGTCGGTACTTTTGCGTGGTGGTTCGCTTGCCATAGCGGCAGTCTCTTCAGTGATCACTTCTTCGGGTAAGTACGAGAGTAAGGTGTTGACCATGGTTGGGAACTTTGAGTAGGCGTTGGAGAAAATAAGAAAATCATCGCCAGCGCACAGGGTGACAAAGGCGCGTTTTTTAACCTGAATGGTTTCCACCTCCGAGATATCAGACAGCTTTATCGATTTACTGCGTAAAAACTTACGCGTCATGATCGTTTCGCTATCGATGGTCGTGCTTCGAAAAAGGCATTCAACAAACAAAATAAGCACCGGTAGGATCATGACGCCGAGAATAACGGATTTGGCAACGGGTTGCTCAAAGATTATACAGCTAGCCAACAGAGCAACGATCTCAATAACGAGGATGCCTAATGGAAAAAGAAACGCTTTGCGAATACGAAAATTCATCGTGTGCTCCATTGCGATGGTGATATTCAGAGGGTCTATAAAGTGTGCGAATGTGTTCACAAAGTAAACCCATTTTAACATTCTGTCAATTTTTCTGGCTAATCGAAGAGAAGATCAAGGGCATCTTGAACGTTTTGAACCGCTTGCAGGGTTAATCCCGTCGGTGATTCAAGATTCTTGAGGTTTCCTGCGGGTAAAATACAGCGCTCAAAACCGAGTCGTGCCGCTTCTTGCACCCGCAGCTCGGGCCGCGATACCGCCCGAATCTCACCCGCGAGGCCCACCTCGCCAAAGACGATAGTGCGACGTGGCACTACTTTGTTAAGATGGCTCGAAGCTAACGCTGCCAGAATGCCGAGATCGGCAGCGGGTTCATCGATTTTGACTCCGCCAGCAACATTGATAAAAATGTCATGACTAAGTAGCGATATTCCCGCTTTTTTTTCAAGTACGGCCACCAGTAGCGATACGCGGTTGTGATCAATCCCCATCGCCGTGCGCCGAGCGGTACCGTAGGGCGCGCTGGAAACCAAAGCCTGAAGCTCGACAAGGATGGGGCGGCTGCCCTCCAGCGAGGTGATGACAACGCTACCAGCGGCATCTTCAGCCCGTTCGGCTAAAAAGATCTCCGATGGATTTTTAACTTCACGTAAGCCGCAGTCACTCATCTCAAAGACACCAATCTCATTGGTGGAGCCAAAGCGATTTTTAACCGCACGGAGAATGCGATA
>MAXR01000246.1:0-1666 GCA_001751155.1 Desulfuromonadales bacterium C00003068
CCGCTCCTTAAGCTTAACCACCGCGGCAAATCCTGCTTGATAGTCCTTCAAGTTTGCTTCGGCATCAGCGACCAGTTCAGCCCGATCTGGATCGGCGATCAACTTGTGCGCTTGATCCAGAAACTCTGTCGTTTTGGTCAGATAATCTGAATACTGTTGCAGATCTTTATCGCTGCCGGTGATGATGAAATCTTTGACATTCATCCGTACCATCAGCATGTTGGCCTGAACCCGACCAGAGAGATTGGTTTGCTTGGCCAGACTACGATAGCTACTGAAGCCTTTTCCAGCGGTTTCCAGAGCGTTGTAGCCCACCCCGCCAACGACAATCAGCAATACCAGAATCAACGCAAAGCCTAAAATTAGTTTTTTTGCTAGTGTCATATTATTCAGCACGTGGTTCTCCTTATCGTGAAATGAAGTTACTTGCTCCGATTATTCGTCGGTTCCTGTCGCCTGTAACAAGCTGATCTCATCCGCAGAAAACACTTTGTCAATATCAAGGATAATGACAAACTCTTCATTGTGTTTACCCATGCCACGGATAAATTCAGTATTCAGCTTGGTGCCAATGCGCGGTGGCGGTTCGATCTGATCCGATTCAATATCGAGCACCTCCTGAACCGAATCGACCAGCGAACCTAACACACTGGCTTCGCCGTCCATGATCACCTCGACTATGATGATGCAGGTATTCACCGTTGCTTCGACGCCATCCATGCCGAACTTGAGGCGCATATCCACCACTGGCACCACACTGCCGCGCAGGTTGATCACCCCACGCATAAACTCAGGGGTTTGTGGCACTTTAGTGACATCTGAGAAGTCGAGCACCTCTCGGACTTTCGAAATTTCTACAGCAAAAACCTCGTCATCGAGTTGAAACGTTAGATACTGATTAGCCTGTTCCATATCCTCTGCCACCATGCTACTCCTCTCTTGATTAGTTAAAGAATCTCCATTATTTTACTGGAATCACGTAAACCTAGGTCACATAACAAGCTGCTTCTATTGGCCTTATTCAATGAGTGGTAGCGATGATGAATGAGAGGAATTGGCCCACTGTTCACAATACGTCTCACATGTGCAAACAGACACCTTCTAATCGATGCCTGTCTAATTAATGAGAACTGCATCAACGGTGCCAGTTGGACGTAATAGTTCTATCTTGCTGATATTGAAAGCTTTATTCTTGACCAACCATAGGAGGAATAAATTAGGTGAGGGTGCAATTTTTATTGACAGAAGCCGCCTACTTACACCGTAGCTGTTGAAAACAGGCCGAAAGGAGCACATGCAAGGATGGTTGCTCTGCAATAATTCTTGCACCCCGTGCCATCGGCCTCCACCATCAGAGCTGCGCTGATTCAGACGATTCTCTAAGCTTTTTCAAGCGTTGGTTCAACGCCTGGCGAGTAATTCCCAACAGCCGAGCAGCGATCGTCTGATTATTTTGACAACGCTCCATAGCCTCATAAACAAGCAGAGCTGCGGACTCTTCCAGAGTCGGCAGTTGCGGACCAAAGGTCAACATCGCATCGGTTACTGGGCAGATGGCAGAGTCCGTACCCTGATTTCGTGACGAATCAATCCCCGCATCCATTGTTTTTTTAAAACTTGCCATCGACAAGGTATGTCCACGATGTTGTGTCAATGCGTCATACAC
>MAXR01000246.1:1728-2032 GCA_001751155.1 Desulfuromonadales bacterium C00003068
TCCCCAAACTGTTGGCGACCTCCTCGACAAATTGGTTCAGCAATAGCGGAACATCTTCGCGCCGCTCTCTTAATGGTGGTAGGTGCACACGGTGGGCTTTTAGGCGATAAAACAGATCTTTACGGAACATTCCTGCGGCCACCCGCTGCTCGAGATCCAGATTGGTAGCCACCACAAATCGGCAATTGTGGTACTTGGGACGATCAACGCCAAGGGGGAGATATTCCCCCTCTTGCAACAGCCGCAGCAGCTTCACCTGTGAAGTGAGACTCAAATCACCGATCTCATCGAGAAACAACGTACC
>MAXR01000247.1 GCA_001751155.1 Desulfuromonadales bacterium C00003068
TAACTTCGATTACTCTTGAAGTTTTGTTCAGGGAGCCCCAGGTGATCTTACGAATTTCCAACACAACCTCATCAAAAGATTTGGAAGCATTGATTAGATGAGCAAATTTATCTGGCCAATCCCTATGCAATATTTCACAACAACGCCTCCGTAATTCTTGCGGCTCATCTTCTGGTCGGCGCATTCTGGCAATAGAAGGGTCAAGCATAAGCGCAAAAATCTCGTCAGCTCCCCTGATGCGGGAATGAAATTGATCTTCTAAGCTTGCCATAGAAGCATATATTCCCCCGCCGCCAGTCAAACGCCTGATTTGAGGCGCTTCCATAATTTTCATTCCTGGAAGAGGAAATCGGTCAAGACAAACCAAAACTCCCTTGGAACGTAAAGAGACTGCCTTTTGAAAGGCCCTATGACGATACCAGGCAACCATCAAATACTTGACTGATTCATGAAAATTGTCACTACGAATCCTTAGTAACATTTTCCGCAACTTTAATATCACGCCAACCCCATACCACATAGGGCCCTTAGCTGGCTTCCCGACGTGTAATACCCGAACATTAAAATATTGCCCGAACCATTTTTGAAATTCTTGGATATTTGAAGACTTGCCAGAACCATCCCCCCCCATAAATGCGATGATTTTTCCACTTGGTGCCAAAAACTTTTTTTCTGACGTTTTTGAACCCACCCCCCTGAAACAATCATTGATTTTCAACTTTAGGGTCCGCCCGATTGCTAGAGCGAAAGCCGTAATTGAAGAATAGCGACGATACGGCTTAAGAGCAGACGCAAGGCGACTCCCGGCCTTAAACCATGAAAACCTTTGTGAATTAGGCTTGAGTGAGCTTATACACAAATCAAACAAACCCTCATTTATCGATGGGAAGATTTCTTCCAAACATTTAGCAAGCTTCGACTGATCTGCCTTGCTTTGCAAAGCGTCCAATTTTCCCTGAGAAGGTAAAGCAAAGTCTTTTCTTGCCAATGCAAGGATTCTATTAAAGAAAAGTGATGGTCTTTCGATAGTCTCAATAAGTTCGACAAGTTGAGACAGAGCCCTTCTTTTCAAAACCATTGTCATTACAAAAAGCACTAGCTCTAATTCTGGGTCCGGCTTCTTGACACCATCCAACAATACAGATCGGCCAAGCAGAGAACTTTCAATCGGAATATGGTAGTTGTTTAAACAAGCTATTCCTAGATTGATGGATTCATAAAGTTTTACAGATATGGTCTCACCAGTGTCTTCTTCAATCCCAAGGTGTTCTGAAATGCAATTTAAGTCATTTGATCTATTGTCACGAACTTGAACAAATCCCAATTTGTTCAACAATGAACCAACTGCTTTAGCATTACCGGATGACACTAAGAGGGCTAACTCCATATCACATTTAAATTTTTGATCATTTTTCTCACATATGTCTAAACAACAATATTCAACCTTGTTTACAATGATTTTCTCTAAAAGTTTTCTCACTAGTAGTGTTTTCAAAATATTATCCATTCGGTATTTTTTTAAAATAGATTCTGTTCCCAACCGATTATTTAAATGATAGCTGCCGGGCCCGTGAGATGATTTGCTCTCGTTGCATTCCGTTGAGACCTAAGGTAAAAGCCACGCAGGCAATCACAGACAAAGTGAACATACCGGACAGTAGAAGCACCGGCCAAGTTTCCACCTTAATCCAGGGAGCACAATAGAAAGCAATCCCATAAAGAGCAGCCATGACCGCCACCGCCCGAATAAATTGAGGTGTGATTTTTAGCAGATTGTCCTGGAAATGTCGGCCGACCAACAAAGGATACAGGATACTCAGGATCAAACGTCCCCCCATCAGCCCGCACAGTACTCCAGTGATGGGGGAACCCAGGTTAATCCCAAGGAGAAAAGCCGTCGCCAGCCCTACAACGGTAGACAAAGCTCCCCACAGCACCTTGGTTTTGATTTTAAGGGTTACATCGACGATGAAGGCGTCATTGCGAATATATATCAACTGGGTCATCAACAAGACCATCAGAAGGTTTTCGCCGAAGCCGACAAAAAATTCTGCACCAACCCACAGAGTTATAAATGACCGGTTCCAGAGCAGCACCATGGTGCCGATAGTGACCGCCAGCAGCCAGGAAATGGTCATAATTTCAGAACGGACCGCGGAGGCTTTTTTAAAATCCCCCCGGCCTACAATATCGCCCATCCCTGGCATACCGGACGACACCAAAATGGCGGAAAGGTTGATCGAGGTTTGGATGACATAGAAGGTCAGAATATAGGAGGCAACCAGAGAACCGCTCGAAACAAGACCAAGAATAATAATATCGCTGGAGAGAAGAAATTTATTTATAAACGTCCACGCCAGTACCCATATGCTGAAATTGAAAAACCCGCTGACCTCCCCTTTCTCTGGTTTTCTGGCAGTCATCCATGGCAAATATTTCCGAGCCAGAAGAAGGATACCCACCCCCCTAAAGAGAGAGGTCATTAACAGAGCAGTTGCCAAGCCAATCA
>MAXR01000248.1 GCA_001751155.1 Desulfuromonadales bacterium C00003068
TTGCTGCGCCGCAAAAATGGTCCATTGCAGGTTACGTTAAGATTCTTGCACTGGCGGGGCACGTTGAATCGGCGGAAAGTTCAACCAACTTTTTACTCCATCAACGCTTTAATCTTGAGTATCGTCCGAGTAGCCAACTCCGTTTTTCCGCCGCCGTGCGCAATCGCCTTTATCTCGGCGACACCCTCAGTATTGATGGCTTCGCGCAACAAGTTGGCAGCGATGGCGGCGCGATAGATCTCACCTCAAACTGGCTAGAGCGTGGCGATCTGTTAGCAACCAGCACCCTTGATCGCCTCTATCTCGATTGGCAGCCGAACCAATACCGTGTTCGGTTAGGGCGGCATCGTATCAACTGGGGTATGGCGACGCGCTGGAACCCCAACGATCTATTTAATAGTTACTCGGTGTATGACCTCGATTATGAGGAACGCAGCGGCAGTGATGCGCTACTCATCAGCCGCAGTCTCGGCTTTGCTTCGCGGCTGGAACTGGTGTGGGCGGTGCGCGATCCGCACTCGCAAGGTAATGAACACAGCGTTGCCGCGCGTTATCTTTTTAACGTCAATCCGTATGATCTGCAACTGGTGGTGGGTGATGTTGAAGACGATTATGTGCTCGGCTTTGGTTTCGCTGGCAACGTCGGCGGAGCTGGCTTACGCGGTGAAATGAGTTATTTTACTCCACAGCATAGTGGAGAAAGTGACAGCGATGATCGTCACTCTGTTGTCGTCGCCACACTGGAGAGCGATTACAGTTTTGCTGGCCGGCGTAATCTGTTGGTCGGTGCTTCACTGCTCTATTTGAGTCCTCCTCCTGATGAATTAGTAGCAAGTTCTCTCTCTCTCCAGCCAAGCTCGGCGCGTAATTTGAGTTTTACTCGCTGGACAACCTCGATTGATCTCTCCTTTGACATCACTGCCCTCAGCCGTCAAGCGCTGGGGCTCAGTTATTATGACGACGATTCGTATTATCTGTTTGCCAGCAATGATATCTCCCTCAGTGATGACTTTGAATTGCAACTGGTGCTGCAACATTTTAATGGTGCGGCAAACAGTCTCTTTGGCCAGCAGTCGAATACCGTCGGTTACGCTCGCCTGCGCTGGAGTTTTTAGTTTTTCCGGTTATACTTTACAGATAAGTCTTTTGTTGATGGCTTAGCCATCTAATTCGTTTTTGCGAGACCATTTTGGTTGACGTTTGTGCCTTTATCTTAAATTGTTGTTAATTTATTATATGGTTCATGCCTAGTTGAGATTCCCCCCTCTCTTGTCGGTGGAGGATCAAGATGTTTCGAAACACATTGTTTGCGAAATTATTTTTGCTCTTTATTGTGGCAGCGGTTCTCCTTGTCCCAAGTATCTATTATTTTACCATCCCTCTTGTCGATCAACATATCTACGAGATTGAGGAACGTTCAGGTAAGACAACCCTTGATACGATCTATAGCCTGCTCGATCAGACACAGCAGGATCTCACGGCGTGGGAACACTACTCCCTTGAAAAACACAAACAATATCTAAGCGATATTGTCGGTATCGCTTCTACCTCCTTGCAGCGTATTCGCACCAAATATGATCAGGGGGCGTTGACCCTTGATGAATCAAAAAAAGAGGTTTTCGCTGAAATAAGAGGTTTTCGCTACGCTAATAATAATTATCTCTATCTCTGTGATTATGATGCGACCTTCATCTACCATCCTGACTCTAAACTTAATGGAATCAGTGGAGCTAATCTTAAGGATGTCAATGGTCAGCTGATTCTGCCTCCGATGATTGACAAGGCGAGGGTAGAAGGTTTTGGTTATTATGATTATTGGTGGCATCGTTTGGGTGAGGAGGCTCCGATGCATAAGCTCACCTATGTTCAGGATTTACCTGATTGGGGTTGGGTTGTTGGTTCTGGTGTCGACCTTGAGGATGTTGCTCGCGAGACTGTGGCGCGCAAAGAGGAGCTACTTAAGTCCCTCAGAGAGTTCGTGCGTTCGACTCGGATTGCCGAGAATGGCTATTTGTATGTCTTTGATGGTGATTTAAATATGATTATTCACCCCAACAGTAATATCGAAAAAACGAATTTTTCAACATTACAGAATCCGGTAACTGGAAAACTGATCGGTGAAGAGTTGATGGCAGCTGCCCATAATAGTGACAATCGTTTGGTCTATAAATGGGATAAGCCAACTGATCCAGATAACTATGTCTACGATAAGCTCGCTTGGGTGAGATATTTCCCACCGTATGATTATTATGTTGCCTCTTCGGTCTATTTAGATGATTTGCAAAGCAGCGGGAAACTATTGGCGAGGCGGTTATTTCATGTGGCTGTTTTTACCATCTTTATTTTGACCGTGCTCGGTGGTGCGTTGATCTATAACGTGACCAGTGCCGTTAAAAAGTTAGCTTTGGTGGCAAATAAAGTCGTTGGTGGTGATTTGACGGAACAGGTAGTCGTCGACCGTGATGATGAGATTGGTCAACTGGGTCATAGTTTCAATCTCATGGTTGATAAGCTCAAAGACCAGATTGACACTCTAGAGGCTAGAGTTGTCGAGCGTACTGCTGGGCAGACCTTGTTGGTTGATCAGTTGGAACAAAACAATATTGAAACCACGATGTTGAAAAATGCCAACGAGATGCTGCAGGAGTGCCGTAATGAAGAGGAGGTTTACCAAGCGGTCAGAATTATCATGAAGAGAGCGTTCCCAAAGACGAGCGGTTCCATTTTCAGCTTGGATCCTGATGGACGGTGGTTGGAAATTGTCTCCGATTGGAATTGTGTCAGTGGCAACATTGGTCGCAACTATCCCTACGATGCCTGTTTTGCACTGCGCCGTGGCTCCGTCTATCTCTTTGATGGTGGCGAAGGAACCCTCCCTTGTCCCCATTTAGACGGTAATGACACCGTATTGACTGTTTGTACACCGATCACTGCTTATGGCGACACCTTTGGGATTTTGCATATTCAACATGAGATTGTTGCAATAGAAGCGCTCGCTCGGCTAGTGAATGTTGTTGAAGATGTTGCTGAGTACATCGCCAGCACCTTGGCAAATTTACGCTTGCGGGTTCGGTTACAGCAACAATCGATTCGAGATCCTTTGACTGGGTTGTTTAATCGCAGGTATATGGATGAGATTCTTCGTCAGGAGGAGAGTCGCGCCATTCGGAATGGGAGCCAAGTTGGCATTATTATGATGGATATCGATTATTTTAAACAATTTAATGACAACTATGGTCACCAAGCAGGTGATGAAGTATTGCGTGTGCTCGGTAAAATAATATACCAGCACTTTAGGGAAAGCGATGTGGCCTGTCGTTACGGTGGCGAGGAGTTTATTGTAATTATGCCCGATATCTCCTTAGCTCAGTGCCAAGAGAAGGCCGAGCAATTGCGTCGTGTGGTTGAAATCGGTGACTATGTCTTACCGTCTAACGAAAAANNNNCGAAACAGAGTTGTTTGCGCCTGAACGTATTATTATTGTTGCCAAATCCCTTATAGCTTGTCATTAATGATGATAAGTTGTTTTCTTAAATTCATCCGACACAACTTTTATCTGTTTTGACCTTTTGGTCTTTTTTTGATTTGTGTCAATTTTTTATTGAATAATTTCAGTCATTGTCTATCGCAACAAAAAAACATTCTTCCGCACTTATTTTTTAAAGGAGTTCAAACATGGGTATGTTCTGTTTTCAATGTCAAGAAGCTGCTAAGGGTACTGGTTGTACTGTTGCAGGTGTGTGCGGTAAGCAAGAGAACACTGCGAATCTGCAAGATCTTTTAGTTTATGTATTGCGTGGCCTCTCGGTTGTTGCGGTTGAAGCAAAAGCTGCTGATAAACTTGATGATACGGTTGGTTTGTTTGTAGCTCAGGGTTTGTTTGCGACCATCACTAATGCTAACTTTGATAACGCGCGTATCTCAGCGTTGATTCAAGAAACCATTACCAAGCGTGATGCGTTGAAATTGGCAATCGGTTCCTCTGCCGCAGCAGATTGCGTAACTTGGAATGGTGCTGAGGCTGATTTTGCTGCCAAGGCTGCTGAAGTTGGTGTCCTTTCACAAGCAAACGAAGATGTTCGTTCTCTGCGTGAGCTACTCATTTATGGTGTTAAGGGTCTTGCAGCGTATGTTGACCATGCGGCAATGCTCGGTTTCCAAAAATCAGAAATTTATGCTTTCATGGTTGAGGCCTTAGCTTCGACAATACAAGATCTCACTGTTGATGAGATGGTTGGTCTTGTCCTCAAGTGTGGTGAGTTTGGCGTAGCAGGTATGGCTCTACTCGATGAAGCAAATACCACAACCTACGGCAACCCTGAATTGACAACTGTCAACATCGGCGTTAGCGACAAGCCGGGTATCCTTATCTCTGGTCACGACTTGAAAGATATGGAAGAGCTGCTCAAGCAAACAGCGGGTACAGGCGTTGACGTCTATACTCACAGCGAGATGCTCCCAGCGCATTACTATCCTGCATTTAAAAAGTACGACAACTTCGTAGGCAACTACGGTAACGCATGGTGGAAACAGGGCGAAGAGTTTACCTCATTTAACGGCCCTATCCTCATGACCACCAACTGCATTACTCCAGTAAAAGATGCGTATAAAGATCGTATCTATACCACTGGTATGGCGGGCTGGCC
>MAXR01000249.1 GCA_001751155.1 Desulfuromonadales bacterium C00003068
GTTACACAACGCATTGGCCGCTAAAAATCGCACAATAATACACATGTCGCAGAGGGTAGCAGTGGCACCACATCGTGTAAATCCATCAACACAGAAGATCTCAACATTTACCAGTTCAATGAGTTTTTAGTGTGTATACATAAAAAATTGGCAATTTTAACCCAATCTCACGATGAATTCCTACCACAATTGCAAAGTCATCCATCTTGACAACGGGTGTTTAGCACTGATATATTTCACCGCACTAAAACTTTTTAGCAATTTTAAAAAACCATTTTACCAGCCAAACCCTTGTTCTGTATTTATGTATACACAGGCACTTATATTAAATATAGCGACAACCAGAAGCACCGGATAAGGATCAAACTGTCATGACTCCAGCACTTCAACAAGGCCGTGTGCAAATCTATACTGGCAACGGCAAAGGGAAAACCACCGCCGCATTGGGCCTTGCCTTTCGCGCCGCTGGCCGTGGTTTAACGATTCACATCATGCATTTCATGAAATACGATCCAGATTATGGCGAAATGCATAGCGCGCAGCGCATGGGGGGAAACTGGACAGTAGAGCAAGTGGGACGACGAGGCTTTGTATCACTTAAAAATCCTGCACAGGAAGATATCGATTTAGCTCAAGCGGCTCTGCTCCGAGCAACGGTACTCGCCAGCACGGGAGACTTTGACATTCTTATTCTCGATGAAATTATCAATGCACTCCATTTCAACTTAGTAAAGCTCAATGACGTTCTCGACCTCATTGACGAAAAAGCACCACATACCGAGCTTGTTCTCACAGGCCGTAACGCACCGCAACAACTTATTGATGCGGCCGACCTTGTTACTGAGATGCGCGACATTAAACACTATTACGATGCAGGGCAGCCCGCTCGCATCGGTATCGAATCATAAAAACGAACTAACCACTGAAAGGAAAGTCCATGTCAAACAAACCGACAATGGCCGATTGGGAAGCCAAAGCCAAGAAAGAGAAAAAAACAGACGATCTGTCTGATTTTAAATGGGATACCCCCGAAGGGATCTGTGTCAAACCGTTGTACACGGCTGCCGACATCGAAGGACTTGAACACCTCAATACGTTGCCCGGCTTGCCACCCTACCTGCGTGGCCCCGTTGCTACCATGTATGCAGGCCGCCCTTGGACCGTTCGTCAGTATGCGGGATTTTCTACCGCTGAAGAGTCTAACGCTTTTTACAAACGTAATCTGGCCGCTGGACAGCAAGGTTTATCGGTAGCTTTTGACCTCGCGACCCACCGTGGTTACGATTCTGATCATCCGCGCGTTGTTGGCGATGTCGGTAAGGCTGGCGTAGCCATTGACTCCATCGAAGATATGAAGATTCTCTTTGGCGATATTCCGCTCGATAAAGTCTCGGTTTCGATGACTATGAATGGTGCAGTTCTGCCAATCCTAGCCATGTATATTGCTGCCGCTGAAGAATCAGGCGTTAGTCAAGAGAAGCTTGCGGGTACCATTCAAAATGATATCCTTAAAGAGTTCATGGTGCGTAACACTTACATCTACCCACCTGAGCCGTCGATGAAGATTATCTCTGACATCATCGAGTACACCAGTCAGAAGATGCCTAAGTTCAACTCTATCTCCATCTCGGGTTACCACATCCAAGAGGCGGGCGCCAACAATGCTCTTGAGTTGGCATTCACACTTGCTGACGGCTTGGAGTATGTCAAAGCAGCGATCAAAAAAGGCTTGGATATTGATGCCTTTGCTCCGCGACTGTCATTCTTCTTTGCCATCGGCATGAACTTCTTCATGGAAGCGTCGAAACTGCGTGCCGCCCGCTACCTGTGGTCAGAGATGATGGAGCAATTCAATCCGCAAAACCCTAAGTCCAAAGCACTCCGTACTCACTGCCAGACATCAGGTTGGAGCTTAACCGAGCAAGATCCTTATAATAATGTCATCCGTACTACGGTCGAAGCGATGGCGGCAGTTCTTGGTGGCACCCAATCATTGCACACCAATGCATTGGATGAGGCGATTGCTCTGCCTACCGATCACTCGGCACGTATTGCTCGCAATACCCAGTTAGTGATTCAAGAAGAGACCGGCATCACCAACGTGGTTGATCCACTCGCAGGTTCCTACTATGTTGAATCGATGACAGCAGAGCTGATCAACGAAGCACGGGTGATCCTCAAGGAGATCGAAGACCTTGGTGGCATGACGAAAGCGATCGAATCAGGAATGCCTAAACTACGCATTGAGGAATCGGCAGCGAAAAAGCAA
>MAXR01000250.1 GCA_001751155.1 Desulfuromonadales bacterium C00003068
TGATGTATCTGTTGATCTGTATTAATAGGGGGGGGCTGGTCGTTGGTGATGGTATGCGCTTAATCAGGGCAGTTTTCCACCTGATGCTGCGGTACAGGAGGGCTATAGTAATATCCCTGACCATAATCACAGCCAATGGCGGTTACGGCAGCAGCAATCTCCTCACTGTCGATAAACTCAGCGACCACTTTCATTTGTGAACGATGAGCAAATTGGACAATTGAGGTAATCAGTTCGCGTGTCCGGTCATCTTTATTGATTGCTTGAATGAGGCTACCATCAATTTTAATGATGTCAGCCTTGACTTGCGTTAGGTATGAGAAGTTAGAGTAGCCACTGCCAAAATCATCAATGGATATTTGGCAACCAAGTTCTTTTAAATATTCAATTGTCGCTAACGCTTGGTCGTAGTTCTGGATATTTTCAGTTTCTACGACTTCTAAAACTAAGCGGTCGAGGACATCATAAAGTTGTGCGGTATCAACAAGCATCTGTACGGTTTCTTTGCGTAACAAGTCATCCACAGTAAAGTTGATTGAAAATAAACATTTTTTATCCTTAAAGAAAGCGCAGGCTTGTTCGATCATGGCATGAGTCATATAGACGTAAAAATGGGTCTGTTGCAAAATTGGTAGAAAGAGACCTGGTGGGACAGGCTTACCGTCGGTATCAATTAAGCGCATGAGTGTTTCGAATTTACATGTCTTGCCGGTGGAAAGATCAACAATCGGTTGATAATATGCGACCAAGCGCCCATCGACGAGCGCCTGTTGAACGGCGTGAATCCAGTACATTTTCAGTTTGTATTCGTCGCTATTCGCCAACGCGCCATCGTAGATCAATACCTGTTGTGCTTGATGCTTGGCTTCCTTGAGGGCGATATCGGCACAGGTCAATAAATTATCTTGATCGCAGGCGATTCCAGCTGTCAACGATATGGGGATTTCGGTTGAAAATTCATCATCGAGCTGAAATTTTAACTGTGAAAACTGCTCGAAAAATTCACTAATCTTTGTTTGAAGTTGAATGTTTTCTGGCGCTAACACACCAAATATATCGGCATTAAGGCGATAGAGCATTGCTTGAGAACCACCAAAGTACAGCGACAACGCTTCGCCAATATGCTTCAAAAGCTGATCGCCAACCTCGGTGCCATACACTTTATTGGCACCATGAAAACTATCCATATCAATCAGGGCAAGGCACTGTGTTTCATCGGCATGGGCGATGTCATTCATCAATTTAAAGCGACTGCCTAATGCCGTTAAGGTGTCGGTGGAAAATGCCAGTTGCAACTGTTCCCGTTTTTCCAGTAACTCGGTAATATCGTAACGCGCAGCAATATACTCAAGAGTCGTTCCATTATCATCGGTGATCGGCATAATCACTTGTTGGGTATAGAACGGTTTGCCACCCTTGCCGAGATTTTTCGATGATCCCCGCCATACTTTGCCCGCCTGAATGGTATCCCACAACTCTTTGAACGCTTTTTTCGGTGTACTCGGATGGCGAAATAAATTGTGCGGTTTGCCCAGCATCTCATTCGCACTATAACCCGTCACAGCTTGGAACGATTTATTGGTGTAGGTAATATGGCCTTTTAAATCACTTTTGGAGACCATGCAGGATAAATCGAGCAACTTTTTATATTGATGTAACTCGTGCATTTTTTCATGACGATTTTTTTCAAGTTGGCGGATATGACGATTGATATAGAGTGCCACCATTAACCCAAACAGTAGGTTCGCTGCCAGCAACCACAGGCCACGCCAAAGATTGTCATCAGACTCTTTATTGGCTGCCGCAATCGCCTCACTTAGTTGTTGCTTATGCTCATTAAGGTAGAAGCCTGTGCCAATGGTCCAATCCCACGGTGGGTAATACGCGACATAGGCGAGCTTTTCCTCAATGGCACCATCACGAGTAGGGTTGTGGTAGTCGTAGTTATGGAAATCGGCACCATTTTGTTGTGAAACTCGCTTAAGTTCCTGCGCGAGTATTTCATTATCGCGAGACAGATTCAGTGAAGAGAGATCGTCATGAAATGGTGGCTTATGAAAAGCATTCATGGCCATTTTGTTTTTTTTGCTTATAACATAGTAGTAGCCATAATCTTGAGCGCCGTAGCGTTGCTGTGCCAGCTCTTTAAACAGTTGTCTTTGCAGTTGACGGGTGGCTTGATTAAGATCAGTGCTGACAACAATGACACAATCTACCAATGGTAAGTACACTGCTGCACTGAGCTGTGGTTGACTATTTTGACCTACGCTGGATATCGTTGGTTCGTGCCATTGAACAGCCGTTGATAATCGACTGAGTTTAACAACGGCTAGCAGTTTTGAATCAACTATGGGTAATGGTGATGAAGTGTTTGACTTAATACTGGAGTTGTCAGTGGCGTTACTTTGGATAACTCGCTGCTCACCATTGATAAGCTGGTATGAAATTGAATTGTTTGGTAGCTCATTCAACGCATACATAAGTTGGTGCATGTGACGCTCAAGGGGAAGGTTAAGATCAGTGAGTGATGCGCTGACACTTTGAACCAGAATGATTTTATCTTTGAGTTTAGCCTTTATTTCAACTAAGTGTGCTCGACGACGCAATTCAATATGCTGCACAACGCGGGTTACATTATCTCGAATCAGTTGTTTTTGTTGGTCAACATAACGAGTTTGAACGCGTTGCACGTTATTTTCCATCACCGTTAGCGGTTCAAGAATAAGGTAATAACCGATACTCACCGCTAAAAAGGTACAGGTTAGCAGTGTGGCAATTAGATTGACGGTAGTAATTCGTAGACGAGGTCGCATTATGTTATCTCATGATTAAATAAGTAAGATTAGAATGATACCTATTTTGTGGAGAAACAACAAGATAAACACCAGGAGATCTTTTTAATTTAAGTCGCAATCCAAAGGAGGAGGTTGGCATCGCGTTGAATGACACGATCAGATCTCCAGATTGATCTGTTTATCAGCATGGAGGCCGAAAGATTTGTCTGCTCTTTGGTACAAAAAGGCCCTGCGCCCCGTTTTATCAATCTCAATAACACCTGACGGTATGGACAGGGTTAATTGAAAGTTTTGTTGTCGTGGTGCGTGTGGCGTAATTTTGTCCAGACTGTTAATGGTTAAATATAGGTTGCCCAGTGTTGAAGTGATTGGCCCATTCTGGCATCGCTCCACCCAAATTACGCAGGAAAAGTCTATCATTGGCAGTACCAGATCGGGCAGATCTAAGTTCAAGACCTGCAAGCCGTCGCCAATGTTAGGATATAAAGTGCGGTCGAGTTGTTTAATAGACGACCTATTTCTTAGCTGCAAAAATGGCGTTTGCTCTTCAACACGGTTGATGATTTGTCTCGTGGCGTTATTCGATAAGCCCAGCTCAGATAACAGTGATGGCAAGTTTTTATTGATGGTTGCGCGCCCCAGAGCCATGATCTCTTGTTCTGCGCTAATATAGTCAATCCTGTGAATTTGATGGTCTTGTCTCAGGCTATCAATCAGGTTGCGCATGGCAACAAAGCGTCGTGCGTGTCGTTCTTCGCCAGCGGAACGTTTTTTGACACTTTGTTGTCGACGTTCGTCGAACGGGTGGTATTTCTCGGCAATGCGCTGATAAGGAATGATTGGTTTGATTCCCTTAAATTGATCGCTGTCAATTCGTTTAGCCATAACTCCCACCGTTGATAGGTTGTGTTGATCATTTCGGGGTGGAAAAACTCACCATATAACTCTCATCGGCAACTTAACCTCTAAACTTTAATATATGGCTTCTGGTTCTCATTAGAGTGCGGATGTTTGAGCAAGGAAGAGTTGCCTAAAGGGGAACAATGTGACCCTCAAGTGATGAGTGAAGCATTCGTTGTGGCGTATCGATTGTTCAAGGTTTAATTTAGATTGCAACAGGCTCAATTTTCCCAATTGATTAAACAAATAATGGCACACTCGATCCTAGCCCATGAGCAACACTGGTGAAGGCGTTGTGGTTCTCCGATTTATCTGCACCAAAACGTTCGACGAACAAGTTTTGGATATAGGGAATCTTTGAGGTGCCGCCCGTTAGCGAAACCGCATCAATTTGTGCCGCAGTTAGCCCTGATTGCACGATCACCTCATCAATGCAGCGTTCAATCTGCTCAAAATTATCGCTATTGAGAGTTTCAAACTCGCTCTTGTTGATTGGCTCGGCAATGGACAGGTCACCCTCATTGAAACAGATCGTCGATTGCTCACAGCCAGAAAGTTCGCACTTCGCTTTTTCGATAGCCTGAAACAGCGCAAAGCCAAAATTATCTTCAATGATGCTTTCCAGATGATCCAAAGCAGGGCGGTTGTCCGTCGATCGTTTCAACACGCGGATCAGTTCGCGGGTGTCGCGGGCGCGCAAGAGTGGGATACGGTGCCACTGACAAAGGGTTTTGATGAGTGTGGTTGGAATATCGTGCCACTGACGTTTCCCCATCGGTTGATAACGGGCGTAACGGCCAAAATAGTGGGCGACCTTATCCCACATGATCTGCGAATCGAACTTGTCACCCGCCACATACACGCCGCCTAACGACAGCACGTCACTGCGGCGGTCACTGCGATCAAATGCACCGCCTTTGACACGAATCACGGTGAAATCTGAGGTGCCACCGCCAAAATCACCGATAAACACGGTACGTTCCTGACCCGCAGATAAGGTCTCTTCATAAGTCAGCGCCGCCGCCACCGGTTCATATTGAAACCAGATATGTTTAAAGCCAGCCTTACGTGCGGCCTTTTCTAAACGTTGTTCGGCAAGGGCATCCTTCTCAGCATCGGTGGAAAATACCACCGGTCGGCCAAGTACCACGCTGTCAACGCTGCAACCGACGTGTGCTTCGCCGCGCGCCTTTAACTTTTTGAGGATGATCGCTACCAAGTCATCAATGCCGTATCGCGCGCCGAAGATCTCCGTGTTTTGAAAACTACGGTTAGGCAGAAAGGTCTTGATCGACTGCATAAAGCGGCCCTCAGCACCATCGCCGACATACTGTCGAATCGCCTCACTGCCAGTGAAAATCTCTTTCTCTTCACTAAAATAGAGGACAGAACGCATCAAATCACTCACCTGATCACCACTGATCGTGTCATCAACCTCCACCATCTCAACGCCACCGTTACGGTAAACTGAAAGTGCTGAATTGGTGGTGCCAAAGTCGATGCCAAATACAATTTGCAAATCCATAATCACAACCATCTATAAAATGTCTATAGCTCCACCTGTGTAGGAAGAGCTGAATAAGAAAAACAAGACTGACGGTTTTAATGGATTAGATAGGGGAAAGGCAAGTAAAAAGACTCCAATGCGAAGAGTTGGTCAACAATGTACTCTTTGGAGGGGGCAATAAATATTAAGGCAGGCAATCAGGCTTTCATCAAAAAGACGGCTAAAAGTGTTAAGGCGAGTGCCGCTCCACGACGCAGGGTGATCTTTTCGTGATAGATCACCACCGATAGGATGATGGCGATGATAAAATGCATGCTGGTGATCAAAGCGATTGATGACAGCGGGCCGCTGGCTAATGCTGTTAAAAAAGCATAAAAGCCAAAGAAGTTGAGGATGCCCATCAAAATTCCGATGAGGATTGTCCCTTTTTTACCTGAGGTTGGGTTTTTCCCCGGCCACTTTTTATTGATCAACAGCGAAAAAATGGTCGCAAACAGATAGGTTACCGCCATGAAGCCGGCGGTGTTGGTGGAGACTGCCGCTAACTTACTCGATATTGAGGCGATAGCCCCACAGAGAATGCAGACACCGACAAAGAATAATCCATAACGGCTGTTTCCCTGTGGTGTAGTGTCCTGCTTTACCTCTTTAGCCATCAGAAAAACAACAGCAAAGCCAAGCAGGATACCAAACCATTGTTGATTAGATAGCTGTTCACCGAAATAAACCACTGAAACAAGAATAACCACAACTAGGCTTAAGCGGGTAAGGGGAAAAGTGATTGAGGTGGGTAGGTGGCGCAAGGCCTCGATATTTGAAACAGTGGTGATGGCGAAGGCACAGCTATTAGCCAGAGCAAGGACGATGAGCACACTATAGTTGACGGTTGTTGCGCCAGTAGCAACGTAAACAGCCGTACTTAATACGCACACAGTCGCCATAAATACCGCAGTTGTTAGTCCCGAACTGTAGCCGCGTTCAGCTGTCACTTTATAAAGGAAACGTTGAGTACCTAAAAGGATCAAAGCCATCAAGCTGTAAAAATACCAAGTATTCATAATGAGTCGCTAAGGTGTAATACGACTTGATTTCGTCCCTGATCCTTTGCCCGATAAAGAGCGTTATCGGCTTTTGAAATAATCGTTTCGACACTATCTTCAGGTTCAAAAACAGCGGCACCGAAACTAGCTGTCTTATGTTCGACAATTGGCAATTTTTTGGTTTCGACAGCGGATCTTAACCGTTCGGCCAGTTGTTGTAGGCCGTCTAACGTTGATTCAGGGCAAATGATCAAAAATTCTTCGCCACCCCAGCGACCGAGCGTATCATTTTCGCGAATGTGTTCTTCAAGTACCTCTGCAATACTGGAGATCACCTGATCACCGACTAAATGACCGTGCTGATCGTTGACCCGCTTGAAGTGATCAATATCAACCATAATTACCCCGAAACTATTTTGATAGCGCATACACCGCCGCACTTCCACTTTAAGTTCTTCATCCAGCTTTAATCGGTTGTATAGCTGAGTGAGAGGGTCGGTGATGGAAAGTTTCTGTAGTTGGCTGTTCTTTTCCTCAAGCCACTTACGGGTTTTTTTCAGTTTTTCGACAGCGAGTTCGGTTTGTTGATTGGAGTAGGTAAGTTTACGATTCCAGAAGATGAATAAGGCGATAATAGCCGTTGTTGCAGCGACCACTTGCCACAGCAACGTGGTATCTGTGATTTTTTCAATATCGACGGCTACCCATTTGGAATAGATCCTTTTTTTATCTTCATCGGAAAGGCTATTAACAACTTTTTGTAAAATACTCTTTAGCAGTGGTTCATCGTTACGGCTGGCGAAGCTTAGTTGGAAATCGAAAGGTAATTGACCCGCAATTTTGATATTTGTGAGCTGATTTTGTTGTCGGCTGATGGCGATGGCCGCAGTGGCCCCGATGTAACCAAAAACTTGGCCGTTCTGTACTTTTCTTAATCCCTCTTCGATACTATTTACTTCAATCAGCTTGATATTGGGATAGCGACTGCGCAACAGGTTGGCCGCTGCATGATCAAGACCGACAGCAAAGGTTTTATCAAGCTGTTGATCAAAATCTTCAATGAAAAATTGTTCGTTGGTGGTCGCCACCACATAAGGGAACGTAAGGATCTCAGTAGTAAAATCCAGATAAGCCGTTCTGTCGGCTGTTGGCTGAATAAGTGAGATAATATCGCAGCGACGGTTTTGCACCGCCTTTAGGGTCTCGCTCCAGTTTGCCGTTGGATAAATCTTAAATTCAATGCCCAAACGCTGACTGAACAGCGTCAAGAAATCCGATCCCATGCCACTGTAGTTGCCGTTGTCACCAATACTTTCGAAGGGCTGCCAGTTTGGATCAACACAGAGAGACAGTTTCCCTTTTTCCGCCAAGTACTGCTGTTCCTGTGTCGAAAGTGGGATATTGTCTTGAATCGATGACTGATGCGGGTGATTACCAAACCATCGTTTACGCAGTGCCACCTTTGCAAGTTCGGGAATGTTATTCAGTCCCTTGTTAATGATAGATGGCAGTTCAGGCCAATCGTTTCTCAGCCAGAACATGATATTAAACGGTTCTCCAACAGAAAATGCCGATTCAATCAAACCGCTCAGGCCAAGTTTGTTGACTAAATAAAAAGCACTCTCATCGAGAACAGTATATTCGACATGATTATTAGCCAAAGCCATGAGCAATTCATCGATGGTGTCATACCAGACAATTTGAGCATCACGTACCGATGAAGTAACAATCTGTTCGAAAAGAGCGTTACCGCGTTGAACAGCAACCCGTTTACCTGTTAAATCCTCAGCACGTAGCAATCGCTTTGGATTTCCAGAATTAACGAGAATGCGGCGGGTAAAGGTTAAATAATTAGTGGAATTGTTGAATGAATGGAGTCGTTCCTGTGTAAAGCCAGCAGAACTCAAGCCGTCGATCTCTTTATTGGCCGCTTTTGCTTGAATCTCTTTCCAATTGCCTAACTCGAAGCGAATCTCCAGCCCTGTTTTCTTTGAAATCAATTGAGCCAATTCGTAATCATGACCAGTAATGCTGCCATTATCATTTTGAATTAAAAATGGCTCAAAACTACTTCCACCTCCAAGAACAACGATTTGATGTTCTTGGATAAAGCGTTGTTCCTGTTGCGTGAGAGTAGTGGTTTGTTGGGGGGATGATGTTTCTGATTCAACACAGTCATCTGTGTGAGCAAACACCGTCACCACACCATGAAGAAGAATTATAAGAGCATAAATAAAGATAGATATTCTTAAGGTCACGAAGTTGGCTACCTTCTACGTAGAATCGTTTATTCAAGCGTTGTGCTTGAATATCTCAATATGAACCAGTGAAGATGGACGAAAAGTAAGTAAAACTCGTTACAATTTAGCAGTCTAGCCAGTCTAACACCAGTAAATTGAGACGCAATTTCAGTATGGATACTTTGTCAGAATAACTATTGGTGCTAACACTGACTTGAAATGAATATCACGCAGATAAGAGTGAGACGATGCTTCGTTTAAGACTTAATTATTAAAAGTAGCTTCAATTGGATGCCGATCTTTTACCAAGTGATATACTTACCATTGCAGAATAAATCTGCCGAAGGGGGGGAGTATTATGACTAAAGATGTAGGCAAATTTGGTACCAGCGACAAGCGCGGTC
>MAXR01000251.1 GCA_001751155.1 Desulfuromonadales bacterium C00003068
GACGAAGCCGACCGCATGTTAGATATGGGCTTTATTCATGACATTCGTAAGGTGATAGCGTTACTACCAAAAAAACGCCAAAATCTCCTTTTTTCAGCCACGTTTTCCGACGAAATTAAAAAATTAGCTGATGGGATGCTCAATACGCCAACCTTAATTGAGGTAGCACGGCGAAATACCGCAGCAGAGTCCGTAGATCAAGCGGTATATCATGTGGATAAGAAAAGAAAACGTGAGTTACTCTCTTTTATCATCGGTTCACATAACTGGCAGCAAGTGCTGGTATTTACCCGCACAAAACATGGTGCTAACCGTCTATCGCGCCAACTAGAACAAGATGGCATTAGCGCAACAGCGATTCACGGCAACAAAAGTCAGGGAGCTCGAACCCGAGCACTTGCAGATTTCAAAAAAGGATCAGTACGCGTTTTAGTAGCAACCGATATTGCTGCACGCGGTCTCGACATCGACCACCTTCCCCATGTTGTCAACTACGAGTTACCTAACGTATCGGAAGATTATGTTCACCGAATTGGTCGCACAGGTCGTGCAGGAAACGTAGGATCAGCGATCTCTCTAGTGTGTATCGATGAGCTAAAACTGCTTCATGATATTGAAAAACTACTTAAACGTAAAATTAGTGTCGAAAAGATCGACGGCTACGAACCTGATCCAACTATTGTAGCGGAACCGATCAAAAATGGCCGCAATAACAACTCAGGAGCACAGAATAAGAATAACCGCTCTGGGCAGAATAAGCGGAGCAACCAACGTCCGAACCGCTCTGGAAATAGAGGAAACTCAGCAAAAGAAACAACCAGTGGTTCGAATAAACGAACTTATAATGTCAACAAAAAGAAGCCGACAAACTCTTAGTTAATAAGAGAACATGATCAACAAAAATCCAACCGTCTAAACACTTAGGCGGTTGGATTTTTCAATAAAATCACACGATCTTCTGATTTTCAACGATCAACGAAAAAGAACACTCTTCTAACGAGGGCCGATCAGAACTGTTTATCGTCTCCAACACGCTGCATCCCGCCAGCAATAATTGACAAAGTACCACTGCAATAATAATGCGTAACAAAACTATAACTAGCTCCATTCCCCTAATAATAATCCCTCATTGCACACAAAAAATCCAAACATTATTACCACACTATAATAACTCTCGCTGCGACTGAAATTGATGACTTTTACCTGTCACAGGATCCTTAAATTGCAATTGCTTGGCAATAAGTTGAAGTGGTTGTTTATAATCATCAGCTTGCTCTGGCTGCAACGTAGGGTAATAGCGATCATTGACAATAGGGAACCCCAAATTGCTCATATGAATTCTCAATTGATGAGTTTTCCCTGTATGAGGCTGTAAAACAAAACTGGCTCGGTCCCCCTGCTGTTGATGCAGATGGATGGTAGAGTGAGCATTTGGAGCCCCGTTGACAACATGACGCAAGAACCAAGGCTGACCTTGTTCGATGCGATTATTAACTTCCCAGGTACGCTGATCCAATTGTTTTGAGTAATACCCCATAGCCAAATACTTCTTTGTAATTGTTCCCCGACTAAACAGGGCACTGTAGTGACTACGAGTCTTCGGGTTCATCGAAAACATCACCAGTCCAGCAGTGTGGCGATCTAAACGATGCAATGGTGCCACATGATCATTCCCAGTCGCTGCACGCAGACGATAAACTAGGCACTCCTTGACGAAACGACCACCAGGTGTAACAGGTAAAAAATGGGGTTTACACGCAACCAACAACTCTTCATCTTGATAAATAATTTCCTCATAGAATGGAATTATTATTTCATCGACAACTTCACGAAAATAATAAACAGTGCTCTGTGGCACATAGAGCGCATCAATCGACAACGGTTGCTGATTCCCATCGAGAATTTTGCCGTCAATAAATCGTTGTCGCCAGATGTGGTCGGGTATTTTTTCAAAACGGTGGCACAAAAAATCAAACAATAGCGGTGAAGTTGGATAGATTTGTGGTAACACAATTTTAGATGGATATATTGATAAAACCATAAATAATTACTGCGGGGCCATGGTCTCTATACAACCGCCAGCCCCACCCTTTTCAATTCGACATTAAGCCTTTAGCGCTTGTTCTAAGTCCAACAAAATATCATCAATATGTTCAACACCAATCGAAAGACGAACCAACTCAGGTGTTATTCCACCAGCAGCTTGCTGCTCTGTGGTCAACTGTGCATGGGTAGTTGAGGTCGGATGAATGGCCAAACTTCGCGCATCGCCAACATTCGCAAGATGAGAGAACAGTTCAAGACCTTCAATAAAGGATCTCCCCGCTTGCTCTCCGCCCTTGATACCAAAAACAACCATCGCACCAAAACCGCGGGTGAAATATTTTTGTGCAAGATCATATGAGGGGTCACTCTCAAGGCCTGGGTAACGAACCCAATCGATCAGTGGGTGCTGTTCCAAACAGCGGGCAACCGCCAATGCATTCTCACTGTGGCGAGCCATCCGTAACGGCAAAGTTTCGATCCCCTGAAGGAAAAACCACGAATTATCAGGTGCAATACACGCACCGAGATTACGTAAAGGAACCAACCTCATTCTTACAATATAAGCAACTGGATTCAGATCACCTAAATCGGTCGCATAGCGAATGCCATGATAACTTGGATCGGGTTCACTCAGTAAAGGATGTTTTCCAGTGGTCCAATCAAAAGTACCCGCATCAACAACAATTCCACCAATGCCAGCACCGTGACCACCTAACCATTTTGTCAGCGAATGAATGACAATATCGGCGCCATGCTCAATGGGGCGCAACAGATAGGGGGTTGCGAACGTACTATCGACAATAAGCGGCAGGCCATGATCGTGAGCAATGGTTGCCAACGCTTCAATATCGGCGACATTAAGTTTGGGATTGCCGATCACTTCAGTAAAAATTGCTTTGGTTTTATCCGTTATTGCAGCGGTAAAATTATTTGGATCAACAGGATCAACGAACTTAACTGTAATGCCAAATTGCGGCAAGATATCGTTAAACTGGGTATAGCTGCCACCATACAAATTACTAGAAGCAATAATTTCATCGCCATGCTGGGCCAAATTAATAATGCTATAAAAAATAGCACTGGTGCCAGAGGATAATGCCAACGCCGCTGCACCACCCTCAAGTTCAGCAACACGTTTCTCAAGAACGTCTGTTGTTGGATTCATCAAACGGGTATAAATATTTCCAGCTTCTTTTAAACCAAAAAGATTCGCTGCATGTTCGGTGCTTTTAAACTCAAACGAACTGGTGCGATAGATGGGGACAGCACGACTTAACGTTGTGGGGTCTGATTGATAACCGGCATGAAGTACTTGGGTTTCGATATGCTTACTCATGATAATTCATCCTCTCAATGAAGGTTAGACGGCAAGAGAGGCTGTAAGCGATACAGGTAGAAAATGAATGGTCTGATAGATGATTTGTATCCATTGAATAACATCATCTTCAACGTTCCCCTTTCGGGGCGCATTGCCATTCCGCTTACGCTGGAACAAGCTTGGCACCTTGGTTGTCAGGTTGCCGGGCATCAGTGTAAAACACCTATGCCTCTCTTAATGCAAGTGTTGTTAAGCATATTCGACAAAAAAAAATTGTCAATATTTTTTTAGCAAACAACTTATATCAGTTAAATGCGAGAATCAACAGCATCCCTAACATTCATTAGGGCGAGTGCGCACGCCCTGTGCTCTAAAACGCTAAAAGCTACCTAATCCCCGTTTCTTTTTACGGGAAAACTTCCCCGCTATCCAGCCCAAAGACATCACGCCACCACCAGCAAGAAACCATTTAATCATAGCCTCATTGAGAATCGAGTGGTTTTCTTGACGTAAGTGCTCTAATTCCTTGCGGACAGCGCTTAAATCGGTCTTTAACCGTTGCCGTTCTTCATCAATTAGCACAACATTTTCAGACTTAACTTGCAGATCAAGCAACTCGGTTTTCGTTGTTTCCAGAAGCTCTTCACTCAACTTTAACGCCTCACTCAACTCAGCAGAGCGGGTCCGAACGGTTTGCAATTCTTTGCCAGAACCATCCGCCGATTGAAGCAAATCCGTCATTTTTTTGTTTACGGTTGCCAGCTCAACTCTTAATTGAGCAATGGTCATCGTTTTGGGTTTTTTACGCGAAATATATTGTTTAAGAACATAACCTTCGACACCATCTTCAGCCCGAACATACAAATAGTTATCCTGTTCAGATAACACCTCTAAACGGCTATCCGTCGGTAAGGTTTTGATCACTTTAAATCGATTTCCCATCCCCTCACGCAACGTAATCACCAACTGATCTGAAACATAACGCGTTTCAGCATAAACTAGCTGACCACTTAACACAGACAACAAGATGAGACCAATCATCAATCGTAATTTCATCATTCAACTCCCAAACACTGTATTCGGTAAACGATCAAAACCCCTCAACCGAGTCTGCTAACGAATCGGCCAATCATTTTCAAAACCTGGCGGAAAAAAATTATCCTTGGTGCGATTAAAATAACCGTATTGTACCTTTGGTACCCGCTTTTTTACCTGCTCGAGCATATTTTTCATACCAATACCATTTTCGCCACTTGGCATAGCTTGATAATACATAACTGGATCAAGACACAAATTGCGCATTTGAATCAAATCAACTTGGCCATCATCGATCACGTTAACAAGTGCATCGATTTCAGCCTGCTGATCGGTAATCCCTGGAAAAACCAAGTAGTTTAACATCACAAAAAGGCCCTGATCTTTCGCGCATTTTAACGACTCTAACACATCGTTAAACTGATAACCACGTGGACGATAATAGGCGCTATAAAAAGGTTCACGAAGCGAATTCAATGATACACGAATCGAATCTAACCCCGCCTTTGCCAACATCTCAACCTTATCTGGCATTGAAGCATTTGAGTTGAAATTGATTGTTCCACGTGATGTTTTACCCCGCATCTCTGTAACCGCTTGAGCGATCATATCAGATTGCATGATCGGGTCGCCTTCACAACCCTGACCAAAGGAGACAATAGCATTTTCAGCCTGTTCCAAGTGTGGGATAGCGGTCTCACACAACTCTTGCGCCGTAGGCACAAAGGTTAAACGCTCCTGACTAGAGGGACAACATTCATTCTCTTCCGCTTGGTAAGATAAACAACCAAGGCAGCTTGCATTACACACTGGTGAGGTGGGTAGTGGAGCTTCCCAGCGACCTAAAAATAGGTTTTTAGCCGCAAAGCAGTGATAATCAAGAGCACAGCGCGAAAGCTGCTGCAACAGTCGGTTCTCTGGATATTGAGCTAAATAGCGATCAACCCCTGGTGCAACTTCACGGTCGTCAAAACGCTCAGGTTCCCACTGAACATTGCGATCAACCTGTTGCGCGGCAACATAAAAACGTTCCTCTTCGACACACCAGCCCACAGCCGTATAGGCCCATAATGGGAGGATTTCACGCTTCTTTTGATAGCTCGCAGCAGGCAACAGAGTTCGAGTATACGCAGGAGCCATAAAAGCGCTGACTGCTTCAACTTTATCGCCACCCCAACTACGTGGCAAGTGGGTCGCAGTAACAAAACTACCCCTTTTGGCATCAAAACCAATTGGTGGAGTATTGGGAACCGTAAACAGGCGGCTCCCCTCAGGCAGTGGGATTAATTCATTGATATCGGGACGACAAACGGTCATACCATTCATCCCCGCCATCAACAATTCGGGATGTTCAAAGACCTCACCATCAGGGGTCGCTACCAGCATATAAATTGTTTTAGAGTGCTTCATCTTAATCCTTTCATTTCAAACGTACATGCTACCGCAAATTCCTTCATAGCAACATCGTTTATTGAGTATATTGTGTGAAAGTTCAGGAATTTACTTCAAACAGTTGATGCAGTCGGTTAAACTAGCCGACATGAAAACCCTATTAACGACATTACACAGTAAATATATTCATCCGAGCCTCGCCCTACCCTATTTGGCGAGCTTTTGTTCATCAAAAGAGTGCGGCGAACTCTTCATTGCCGAGTTCACGATCCACGAACCGCGTGAAAATATCATCGCTGAACTGCTGCGACATAAACCTGATGTGATCGCCTTTTCAGTTTACATCTGGAATAGATCTGCGACCCTTGACGTGGTGGACGCATTACATGCGATCAACCCGCAACAGCGCATCGTTCTCGGT
>MAXR01000252.1:0-4147 GCA_001751155.1 Desulfuromonadales bacterium C00003068
ATATTGCTGTGATAAAACAGGACACCGTCACCGCATTTGATGTCATCCCGCAACAGATTACGGGCTTGATAATTGCGAACCCCATCCCACGGCTCAATACCTTCGGGGCGATTCTTCAAGTCGTTCAAAGAAAAACAATTCGGCTCGGACTTCATCAACCAATAGTTTCGCTCTATATTATCGGTAAGATTTTGTATATTTCCCATAACCGTCCTCTAACTCTGAATAAAGGCGCTGGCAGCAGCAGTCAGTTCCTTTAATTGCTGGGCACTACCGGCTTCGCAATAGACGCGCACCACCGGTTCGGTACCCGATTTACGGAATAGCATCCAGGATCCATCTTCTAAGAAGAATTTGGAACCATCGATATCGACCATTCGATCGATCCTTTTGCCACCGATAATCACCGGCGGAGAAGCGAGTTTCTCGGCGAGCCCCGATTCCAAATTGTTCGACAGGCGGATATTGGTGCGGCTGGAATGAAATTCGCCTACCCGGTGATAAAGATCGGCAAGCAGTTCCCCCAACGATTTCCCTTCTACCGCAACCATCTCAGCCACCAGCAAGCAGGCTAGAATGCCATCCTTTTCGGGAACATGGCCAGCAATGCTCAAACCTGCGCTCTCTTCACCGCCAATAAGAATCTTGCCGTCGCGAATTAACTCGCCAATATATTTAAAGCCAACCGGAGTTTCGTAAACCTCCTGACCGTGGAATTGTGCCACCGCGTCGATGAAATGGGATGTGGCGACCGAACGTGCCGCCGCTCCCTTTAACCCACGGGTACGAAGGAGATAATCGTATAGCAAGGCCAGAATATAGTTCGGTTCGATAAAGGTACCATCACCATCGACAATACCATAACGATCCGCATCGCCGTCGGTAGCCAGACCAAGCCGCACGGACGGATCAGCTTTGACCCGGTCGATAAAATCACCGATATAATTCTTCGCCGGTTCCGGTGGAAAGCCACCAAAGTAAGGGTCTCTATGATCATTCATAACCATCAATGGCACACCGGCATCGCGTAACATGCGATCAAGGTACCCCCTGGAGGTACCGTATAAGGGATTGACCGCGATGGAGATACGAGCGGAGGCGATTGCTTCGAGATCTACCAATTCAGCGATCGCTTCACAATAGGCCGGACGAGGATCAATTTCTTTGACCATGCCATTCTGAAAGGCCGCACCTAAGGGCATCACCCTATAACAGATCTCTCCAAGCATGGCATTAGCCCGTTCCTCAATATCTTGAGTTGTCTCCGGCAACGCCGGTCCACCCCAGGAGGAAGAAAATTTAATGCCATTGTAATCAGCTGGATTATGACTAGCGGTAAAGTTGATAGCACCTGCAGCCTGGCGACGTAAAAGCTCAAAAGCAATAACCGGAGTCGGTGTGTCCCGATTACACAGAAACGCAGGAATTCCAGCGCCGGCCAAAACAGCAGCCGTTTCCCGAGCGAACCGCTCCCCCATAAAGCGGCTATCGTTACCCACCACAACTCCCTGCGCTGCATTACCTAAGGCGTGTAAATGGTCGGCAATAGCCTGAGTAACAATCCGAACATTATCAAAAACAAACTCTTCACACAAAATGCCTCTCCATCCGGAGGTACCAAATCTGATACGGAACATAAATTCGTCTCCTCAGCGTCGGCGAAAACAGGCGTTCCAAGCAAACCACAATACCGGTTTTTCCGATATCTTATCAGCAAACAATAACATGACAATGACTTAACTTGTTGAAATAAAAAAACAAGTTACTCTTTGACCTTTTCATCGCAGGGAATAGGGGCTATATAATTAGGTATGCTGGAAACGTAAGGACAGTCAGCGGGCAAAAAACCTTGAGTGACCAATTCTGGCGTTAACCGTACACAGCCGGGACGACATATATTCCGGTCGGCATAAACGGTACAGCGGCGTGTTTCAAGATCAAGCTTTTCACAGGGTATGTCGGTATAATAAACCTCTCCTTCAAATTCTATCTTTTCATAACAGCAACGGGCACAACACTGGCATTTTGCCTCCCACTCTTCAAGAGTCGTCAAAGCATAAACTCCCTTCAAAATCCGATGATACTCCCCTCATCCACTCTGTAAATCAGCGATGAAATGGATTTTACAATTGACAAATTTTCTCCACATGCATAATAATGCCACTCTTTAGACGAAAAAAGAACAATTGAAACATAAAGGAGGCAATATCAGATGAAGTGTGAAACCGTTCTCCCCGGCACTGAGTGTACCTTCTGGACAAAGCGCGGTTGCGTTTTTGAAGGCAACACCTGCCAGCCCGTCGTAGAAGAATGTCAGGGCTGCGAGCGGATCGTCGACAGCAAGGTCGGCCAAGTCTGCTCAGCATATCCGGCTCCTGCCCACAAGTGGAGCGCCGGTCTGTGCAATTTCGCTACGCACAAAAAACTTGAGATCAAGAGCGTCGACGTAAAAGTCAACCCCCTCAAGGCGTCCAAAAAGGCTGCCGGTAAGTAGTAACCAAGGGGTTTTAGCGATTGAAAAAACCGGGCAGGCGCGATGCGCCTGCCCTGTTTTTTTTACCATCCCTGCCAGACCAACCATCCTTGTAGTATCCTAAACTCTCAAGACATTTCAGTCTTTAACCCTTCGACCAGCGCAGCAACTTCTGTACGAATTTCACGCCCTACGGTCGATTGTTCACAGGCCAGAAACTTTTGATAGTTAGACAATGCTTCATTAGTCTCATCCAGATCGAGACAAATATTTCCAAGGGTCACATAGGCCTCTGCTAACTCAGAATCGAGGGCAATGGCTTCACAACAAGCTGCCTTGGCAGAAGCAAGGTCGCCGCGCTCTTGGTAAAGGACGGCCATATTCAGCTGGGTATGCGCTTCTTGCGGGTCGAGCTTCAAAGCTTTTTGAAAGCAAACCAAGGCCTGCTCAGTATCATCCTGTGCAAGAAAGGCATCCCCCAAACAGTTAAAGAGAAAAGCCGAATCGCCATCCAGTTTTGCAGCTGTTCGATAAGCGTCTATGGCTTCAACATAACATTGCTGCCGATACTGAACTAAGCCGATACTGGCCCAAGCTTCCCCCTCTTCAGGGTCTACCTGAAGAATTTCACGATAACATTCCAGTGCCTTACTACTTTCTTCAAGCTCAAAGGCTAAGTCACCCAGGGCAAACAGCAGCTCAACTTCCTGAGGATGTTCATGCAGAGCTTGTTCAAGCACTGAAAAGGCCTCTGAAGCCTTGTCAATCTCGCACAGAGCATCGGCTAACAGTAAAGATAATTCTGCGTCCTGCGGCAAATCTTTAAGTGCCTGTCGAAGTAAACGGATGGCTGCAGGCCAGTCCTGGTTATCAATCGCCACACGCGCTTGCTGAGCACAATCGTTCATTTGGTTCCCATGCTAGTCTTGAGAAAAATTCATACCGGCAGGCGTGGTTCTTCCGGCAAGGTACATAAACGTCGGAAGATATAATGACCTCCGGAAAAAAGCGTCAGTAGTCCAGTCAAGTAGAAAAGCCAAGAAAGCCAGGTAGCCGACCAATCAGCCACAACAACAAAAAGCACTGCAGCTACAGTAAGCAGCTGCAAAAAAGTAGTGTATTTTCCCCAACGACTCGGTTCAACCTTAAGCTCCCAACCACAGAAAAAGATAATTGCAGCACCAAGAATCATAAACAGGTCTTTAAAAAAAACCACCACCGCAAGCCAAGCAGGCACCAAGCCAATAAATGCCAGCGATAGATAACAAGACAATGTCAGCATTTTATCTGCTGCCGGGTCTAGGTATAATCCTAGCAGTGTACACTGGTCAAGCAAACGAGCGAAAAGCCCGTCTAGAAGGTCGCTAAGCGCGGCCACCAGGAACAAAGCCAATGCCAACTCGAACTCGCGATAAATTATTACAATAGTCAACAACGGCACTAGAAACAACCGCAGCAGGGTTAGCGAATTCGGGATATTTAAAACCATACCCAGTCCCCTAACATAAGCGTGTCACGACGCTTGTCAGCGTCGTGACAGAATCCAACTTCGACACTCTCTATCTGGGTGCAGAACTAAAGCAACCTATCCAGGCGGGGATCATTCCTCGGAAAATCCAGCCCCTTCTGCTAACGACAAGCTAATCCCTGCTGCCGTGCAGACGGAAGGAACCA
>MAXR01000252.1:4181-7062 GCA_001751155.1 Desulfuromonadales bacterium C00003068
GGCGTGTTTGTATAAAAGAAGGTCGCCGCTGCATTCAACCAAGACACAGAAGCTGTCGAACGATTTAATAAAACCTTCTAGTTTTTGCCCCGACATCATCATAATTAATACACGGACACGCTCTTTACGAGCTTGGTTGAGATACTGATCCTGAATATTAAATGGGGTCTTAGACATGGCCGCTCCTTTATTTAGACATTATAAAATGATCAATCAACTTCAATACCTTAGCAAACTCTCTCGGGGAATCAAGCCAAATTATTTCATTATTCTTTCTAAACCAGGTCAACTGACGTTTCGCATAGCGCCGTGAATTGCGCTGAATCAGATTTATAGTGTCCTGAAAAGACGCATTACCGGCTAAGTGGTTTACACATTCTTGGTAACCGATGGTTTTTAATGCCTTCAAGCCGGGGCTATAACCCTGTTCCAACAGCGTTTCAGTCTCCTTCAACAAACCGGCCTGCATCATTTCGTCAACCCGCTGGTCGATGCGGTTATACAGCAAATCTCGTTGCGGAGCCAAGCCTATGGACAGCACCCGATAGGGACTTTGCACAGCAGCGTGCTGCTCCTGCAAATCAGACAATCGTTGGCCACTTTGATAATAAACTTCAAGAGCACGTATAATTCGGACCTGGTCAAGGGGAGTTAACCGGATAGCCATAACCGGATCAACAGCCTGCAATCGGCTATGTAAGCTACCAGAACCGTGCTTGCGTTCCCACTCCGCCAGTTCCTGACGCAGTGCAGGGTCAGCGCTTGGGGCATCAACCAAGCCACGCAGCAGTGCCTCGATATAAAATCCGGTACCCCCGGCAACCAGAGGCAGGTGACCGCGGTCAGCGATCTCGTGGAGAGCGGCACGACCTTGTACAATAAAATCAGAGGCCGTAAAATCCTCCTCGGGTTCGACGACATCGATCAGATGATGGCGAACCTTGGCCCGTTCCTCGACGCTTGCCTTGGCCGTGCCAATATCCATCCCCCGATATACCTGTCTTGAATCGGCAGATACTATTTCCAGCCCAAAATGCTCCGCAAGATGCAAAGCCAAGGCCGTCTTCCCCCCTGCGGTAGGCCCGCAAATCACAACCAGGGACAGGGGGTGTTCGCCATCCTTTGCACCTTTCATCACGTCCTCTTGAACATGCGTTCAATTTCAACCAGGGAAAGACGTTGCACAACGGGTCTGCCGTGGGGGCAATGGCCACTGAAATCGACCTGATCAAGGTCCCGCAACAGGTAGTCAATTTCCGACCTGCTCAACTGCTGATTGGCGCGAATGACCCGATGACAAGCCATAAGAACCAGCAGTTGTTCGATCCGCTCTTCCACCAATGAACTACTACCAAAAGAAATCAGTTCAGCAACAACATCTCGAATCAGCTTTTCCGCTTCAGCATCGCCAAGCATCTGAGGGATCCCCTTGAGAACAAAGGAATTACCGCCAAAGCACTCCAACTCAAAACCAAAGTGTTGCAACTCAGCTTGATGCTCCTTGAGGGTTGCAACCTCACGGTGGTCAAAATCGAGTATAAGGGGAAAAAGCAAACCTTGACGCTCCACTCCGTGGTCGCGATACTGGCCCCGCAATGTTTCAAAGCCAATGCGCTCATGAGCTGCATGCTGATCGATAAGCAGCAAATTCTGTTCATCCTGACAGAGAATATAGCTATCGCAGAACTGGCCGATAACCCTGAGGCTGGCATAATAACCGACAGATTTGTTCAATGGATCGACGCTCAGCAGGTCTGGCGAGTCAAAACCATCGTTCACCTCTTGCTGTTGTATTGCAGAATAGTTACCCCTGCCCTCCCCCACAGCAGTCGCTTGAGCGATAACCGGTTCGGCGGTATTCAAGGGCGGGGGTNNATGGTGAGGACCAAACCTCTTTATCGGGTGTAGTGGAACACGGCTTGACAAAGGCCGGAGCAGGCAACTGAGGATCGTCAGAACGCAGCGTATTTTGTAAGGTTTGAACGATAAAATCGTGCACCACTGACTGATCACGAAATCGGACTTCATGCTTGGTTGGATGCACGTTGACATCGACCTGCTCTGGTGCCATCTCAAGAAACAGCACAACAATCGGATGACGCCCTTTCATCAACAGATGGCGATACCCCTCACGCAGAGCATGCTGTACCAGCCGGTCTCGAATATATCGTCCATTAATAAAGGTGAACTGACTACCGGTCGCAGAACGATTAAGGGACGGCTGACTAATCAGACCATGCAGGCGCATCCCCCCCAAAGCCCCCTCTACCGGCAACAAATCTTTCAGCACCGATCTACCGAGTAGTCCTGCAACACGCTCAGCAAGATTTTTCTGCCGATTGAGATCGATTTGTCTGCGGCCATTATTTACCAACTGGAATTGGACCTGTGGACAGGCCAGGGCCAGTTTGGTGATCATGTCACTAATGTGGCCAGCTTCTGTTTCATCCCGACGCAGAAACTTGCGACGAGCAGGGGTATTAAAAAAGAGGTTTCTGACTTCGATAAGAGTACCGACCGGCATACCAGTGGCGTCAGCATGACGTACAGCCCCTCCATCGACCTGAATTTCCCAACCCTCAAGTGAATCGGCGGTTCGAGTACGAAGCCGCAAGCGGGAAATGGCCGCAATTGATGGCAGAGCTTCGCCTCGAAAACCGAGCGTCTGCAAATGAAAAAGGTCGGCCTCGCTACGCAGTTTGCTGGTAGCATGTCGTTCGAGGCAAAGAAAAGCATCTTCCCGATCCATACCACAGCCGTTATCGGTTATTCGAATCAGCCGCTTTCCACCTGCTTCGATTTCAACAACGATTTTGCTGGCATAGGCGTCCAGAGCATTTTCTACCAACTCCTTGACCACTGACGCCGGGCGCTCTACTAC
>MAXR01000253.1 GCA_001751155.1 Desulfuromonadales bacterium C00003068
ACTCAGGTACGCTCTATTGCTGCTCTTACTGATTTAAAGGTGGTAGATCGTTCGCAAATCATTCTCGATATATTTGCGCGGCGGGCCCACACTCTTGATGGTAAAGTTCAAGTTGAATTGGCGCAGCTTAAATACATATTGCCGAGGTTGTCGGGTAAGGGCACGGAATTATCGCGTTTGATGGGTGGAATTGGTGGTCGCGGTCCGGGGGAAACAAAACTCGAAATTGATCGTCGTCGTATCCGTGAGCGGATAAGCCGCTTAGAGAAGAGGTTGAAGCAGATGTCACGAGGTCGGCTACAACGGCGAAGTCGTCGTGTTCGTGCCGAAGTGCCTATTATTTCGATTGTTGGTTACACCAATGCGGGCAAGTCAACCCTGCTTAATTCACTGACTCGAAGTGATGTATTTACCGAAGATTTACTCTTCGCCACCCTCGATACGTCGACACGACGGTTACGTTTTCCACTTGATCGCGAAGTGATCATTACCGATACCGTTGGTTTTATTCGTAAGTTACCACCAAGTTTGATGGGGGCGTTTAAATCAACCCTAGAAGAGTTGTCTGATGCTGACCTATTAATGCATGTTGTCGATCTGTCTAATCCCCGTTTTGAAGAGCAAATTCAAGCGGTTGAACAGATTCTTACCGATCTTGATTTAGGTCACATCCCCCACTTGTTGGTGTTTAATAAAATTGATCTTGTTGATCCCGAAGAGTGTGAAGCGTTGTGTCGTCGTTTTAAGGCGGTTGCCGTGTGCGCCAAAAATCGTCGCAGCTTCGAAACGTTACTAGACCAGCTGCAACAGCGCTTTTGGCATGCCGATGACGAGATTCAAGTGCTGCCCGATGACAGCAGTAGTGTTGACAGTTGACCTGTTTTTCTGTAGCCTTGCTCGGTGTTTTTCAGGTAATTTATCTATGTTATTTAGGACAATGAGATTTGAGAGCTATGAAAGATATTAAACGTTTCGCCATCGGATGCTTAATGGCCTTTGTCATCAGTTTGACGGGCTGTGTGCCGTTGTTCCAGAATAATACTACCGCGGTTGATGGCATGGAAGTTGTCTCCACTTCAGAGAATGTCATTGAACCAGGATGTGTTTTTCTGCCTGAGCAATCCCTTGATCCTGCCGATGAAACCAGTTCCGATACCGAATTGTTAACGCAATCGTTAACGACACCTGAAGAAACTGGAGTCGAAGTGGAGCCTGAGCCACTATTTGACTTTCCCGTGATTGAAAATGATCAGGTTCGCTATCTTATCAAGCACTATACTACAAATGGTGGTCGGCGGACTTTTACCCGCTGGTTAGAACGCTCGGGGCGTTATCTGCCGTTAATGCGTGAGATTTTTGCTGCACAGGGTTTGCCGCGTGATCTTGCCACATTAGCTATGGTTGAATCGGGTTTTAATAGCAATGCTCATAGTTGGGCTAATGCTGTTGGCTATTGGCAGTTTATTGGTTCAACGGGTAAAATGTATGGTTTGGATAATGGCTGGTGGTACGATGAACGACGTGATGTCGAAAAGGCAACGTTGGCTGCCGCCCAATATTTAAAGGATCTGCATAAGCGTTTTGATGGCAACTGGTATTTGGCAGTTGCTGCCTATAATGCTGGGCCGGGTAAAATGTCACGGGCAATTAAGAGATACCATACCACTGATTTTTGGGAATTATGCCATGGTGATTATTTAAAAGCTGAAACGAAGAACTACGTGCCAAAATTGTTGGCGGCGTTATTGATCAGTAAGCAACCTGAAATGTATGGTTTTTGTGATCTGAATTATCAACAACCACTTCAATTTGATCGTGTTGTGGTATCGGAGGCAACGGACCTCGAACTGATTTCTGAGCTGACCCAGGTTCCCTATACAAAAATTAAGTCACTCAATCCCGAATTGAAACGTTGGTGTACACCCCCTGATGTTGACCATTATTCATTACGCTTACCCGTCGGAGCGAGTATCGGTTTTGCTCAAAAGTATGCTCAGGTACCAAGTCATGAACGGGCACGTTATAAGCGTCATCAGATTAAATCGGGTGATACCTTGCAGCATCTAGCCATACGCTATGGTATTCGTGTCGATGATATTATCTCATTGAACAAAATAAAAAATCCGCGTGCGTTAAAAATTGGTCAAGATTTGATTTTGCCGTTGCACCGTGATTTTAGTTCGTTGCCGTTAACGGAACTTGCTGATGATTATCAACATTCACGCCGAAAGCATTATACGGTGCGCTCAGGTGATAGTTTGTGGAGTATTGCTCGTAAGTGCGATGTAACGGAAAAACAGATTCGTGTTTGGAACCGTTTGGGTTGGTCGAACGTGATCCAACCAGGGAAAAAACTGTTGGTTTCTGCCTCGCGAAAAGGGAAAGCGCCACGCGGTGTTCAACAAAAGGTTATATATAAAGTCCTCTCTGGTGACACCCTGTGGGGAATCGGTCGTCGTTTTGCTGTTCAAACACGCCAGATACGTCAGTGGAACGGATTATCGGAAAATCATATTTTGCAACCTGGTGATACATTAACTCTGCTTGTTCACGATGGAAAACGTTCGTAGTTTAGGTGGGAAGTACTTTGACTTTTCGTTGCCTGATTGTTAGACTCTCGCACTTGTTGATACATTGAATTTTTGAAATAATGAAAGGTATGATGATAGATGTTAAATTTTTTAACGGCTTTTGTTTTTGCAACTCTCGCGGCAGTGCCGCTTAATTTAGTTTATAAGCTTGAGATTATATATTGTGGCTTAATCTCAGTGGTGATATTTGCTGCTGTATATTTTCTCCTCTCACGCCGAACCATGAACAAGGTGATGGCTCTGGTTCAAAGTGCTCAACACGATATGCAAGCCAACCGATTGGAACGTGCGTTAGTCACGTTAAAGGGTGGTTTTAAATATGCAAAATGGCAATTTTACGTTAAAGGGCAGATCAATGCTCAAATTGGAACCTTGCTCTATTTAAAAAAAGATTTTGCTAAGGCATTGCCTTATTTGGAGAAGAGTTTTGTCCGTCACTGGGCGGCCATGTGTATGTTGGCTGTTAGTTACATGAAGCGTTCTAATCCGGCGAAAATGGCAGCTACCTTTGAAAAAGCGGCTGCAGCTTCACGTAAAGAACCCTTTGTTTGGAACCTATACGCCTTTTGTCAGGATAAAATTGGTGAGCGCGATAGTGCCATTGCAACTCTGCGTAAAGGGATTAAGAAAACAGGTGGAGATGAGCGCCTCGACGCTTCTATTGAGGCCCTACAGCAGGGTAAGCGGATGAAAATGGAAGCTTACGGTGATCTTTGGTATCAGTTTCATCTTGAGAAAACAGGTGTGCTCGTTAAAAAACAAACAAAGGCAGCGCAAGGTAGACGTAAAATGCCACGCGTGTAATAAACTTTATGAGCAAAAAAAAGCAAAAACAGACTGTTGCCCCTTTTAAAAGTAACCCCTTCGATTCTATGAGGGGGTTTTCTGTTTCTGAGCCAGAACATGCGCCTCGGCCAGAAAAAAAAGTTGCACCCGTTGAGGTGAATAAGCAGGTTGAGGTTGAAACAGAGGTCGATTTCAATTCGGCGATGTCGCAACTCGGTGTTGTTTCACTCGGTGACCAACAGGTAGAGACCGATCCGTTTATTGGCGATGAAGAAGTTGAAGAGCAAAAAGTTGTTCTTGCTAAAACACCGACAACGGATGAAGAGATTTTCCTTGATAGCTTGGGTGAGTTAGATTGTGTTTTCAACGATCAATATGATGACAGTGACGCTGACGAGTTTGAGCAACCCAGTGGTGGTGAACCGCGGCGGATGAAACAGTTGCGTCAGGGTAAGTTAAAACCACAAGATACTCTCGACCTGCATGGTTGTTACCGCGACGAGGCACGGGAGCGAGTTCGTCATTTTTTAAAGAATCGCCACACCGAAGGGCTACAAACCGTATTAATCATAACGGGAAAAGGCAAGCGTTCACCTAATGGTGAATCGGTATTACGTTCTGATATTGAAAGCTACTTAAGTACGCATTCTGCTGCTTGGGTGGTTGAATGGGCGCGTGCCCCGCGACAATACGGTGGTGAAGGTGCATTGGTGGTTTTTTTACGCCAATCCAAATAATGATGGCGTCGCAAAAAGTCCGCCCACCTGCGTTGCAGCGTTTGTTCAAGACTTTGACA
>MAXR01000254.1 GCA_001751155.1 Desulfuromonadales bacterium C00003068
GTTTTACAAGATCCAACAGTTCCAGCATTTTCGCCCGCCGGTCAACATCGTCTTTACCGACCTTGAATACTTCAAGGGCGCGCATGATCTGACTTCCTACCGAATGGCTGGGGTTAAGGGTGTCAAACGGATTCTGAAAAACCATCTGGATCGAAGCTACATCGGAAGTCGTGCGGTTATCGATCTCGATCTGACTGATCTCTTTACCGTTCAGAACTACCGACCCTTCAGTGGCGGTTTCCAGCCCCATAAGAACTTTGGCCAAGGTAGATTTACCACAACCGCTTTCGCCCACAATCGCTAGCGTTTCCGCCTCACGGGCCGCGAAGGTCAAAGTTTCGTTGGCTTTTACAACCTTCTTATTTCTACCGCCGAAAATAGCATTGGCGGATACTTCGTAATATTTCTTAAGATTGTTCACCTCCAGAACAACTTCACCGATTGGGGTTTTCTCGATGGTGTCAACGCCAGAAATTCGTGCATTCCAGTCGATTTCAGAAAACCGCAAACAGCGGGAATTGTGGTTGCTAGTTTCATCCACATTTTCCATGTAAATTTCACCCTGATCGCATCGTCCAACCTGAAAATAAGAACACCGCGGGCCAAAATTACACCCTGACGGACGCTGATGCGGTAGCGGAAAGTTTCCCGGTATTGCAACAAGCGGGCGGCTGTTTTTGTCTGCTCCGGGTAGCGGAATAGAATGAAACAACGCCTTCGTATATGGGTGATGCATATCGTCGAACACATCTTCAATTACACCAGTTTCGACAGCTTCGCCGGAATACATCACACAAATCCGGTCACATGTATCAAGGATCAATCCCAGATTATGCGAGATGAACAGCATCGAAGTTCCGTATTTCTTGCCTAGACCTTTAACTAGATCAACGATTCCCGCCTCGACCGTAACATCAAGCGCAGTTGTCGGCTCGTCGAGAATCAATAAAGAAGGCTTGGACATCAACGCCATCGCAATCACGATGCGCTGTTGCTGACCACCCGAAAGCTGGTGTGGATAGCTGTTAAGAATACGTTCCGGGTCCGGCAGGCGGACATCCTCGACCATCTGGCGAGCCATATCTCGCGCCACACTCCTGGAGACCCCCTCATGGATCATCGGGACTTCCATAAGTTGTTCGGCCACCTTCATGGAAGGGTTCAACGAGGCCATCGGCTCCTGATAGATCATTGCGATTTCTTTACCACGCAAGTGGCGCAACTCATTTTCGTTCATGGTGTTGAGTTCGCGACCCTTGAATTTGATCGAGCCGTTAACGATTTCGCCGTTAACGCCGAGATCCTGCATGATTCCTAACGCCACAGTTGACTTGCCACACCCGCTTTCCCCAACAAGGCCAAGAGCTTCGCCTGGTTGAATGGTGCAGGAAAAGTCCATAACTGCTGGGATATCCATCGCTCTGGTAAGAAAGCTGATGGAGAGGTTTTCAATCTCGAGGATAGGACCGTCATAGTTTTGATCACTGGCCATGGATCATAATCCTTTGCAAATTGTTATCTGCGCATTTTGCTATTTGTTTATTGGTTAACGACATGCCTTCCCCTAATCCTTCAGAGATTCTTCCCTGAGGCCGTCAGCCAGCAGGTTTAGCCCCAACACCATGCTCATCAATGCAATCGCTGGGAAAAGGGACAGGTGAATGGAACTCATCAAGCGAACAAACGGACGACCGTGGTTAATCATTGTACCCCAATCGGGACTGTCGGGTGACAAGCCCAGCCCAAAGAATCCCAATGTCCCCAGTAGGATCGTCGTATAGCCAATACGCAAACACGAATCCACAATGAGCGGCCCACGCGCGTTCGGCAGGATTTCCCAAAGCATAATATACCACGCCCGCTCGCCACGAGTTTGCGCGGCAGCAACATAATCACGTGTGGCAATGTCCATGGTCAATCCGCGAACGATGCGAAAAACGCCTGGGCTGGAGCCAAGAACAACCGCGACGAACACGTTCAACTCGCTCGGGTCCAGTTTAAATGGCGTGTAATCCGCGCCGAACACAAGGCCCGCATACACCCAGAACCCGACAGCCAGTGTAGCCCCCAAATAGATCAGCAACTTTTTCGGTGAGTGCTCGTGTTTTGTGAACCACAAGGTCGAAATGAAGATAATCGGGAACAGGAAGAACACACCGGCAATCCCGATGGGAATTGAAAGAGGTATCGTAATTAAGCCCAAATCAAAATAGGTTGCTTGACGAATTTCCGGTGTAACTAATAGATAGAACAATAGAATAACGGGAAATGCCAGAATGACGTTGGCAAGGAACGAGATCACGGCGTCCGTCTTTTTGCCAAAATACCCAGCTGGAAGCCCCAGCGTAATCCCGACCATATAGGCTATTGCTGTCGCCGCGGGC
>MAXR01000255.1:0-483 GCA_001751155.1 Desulfuromonadales bacterium C00003068
TCTGTACAGACTCTGCCAGATAGGTTATATCTCCTGGATCGCCTGGTCCCCAAGCATAGTTATCAAGCCGCAACAAAAAGAGGTTTACTGCTGTAGAAGCCTGCAGCAACTGCACTTGGTCATCAGTAAAGGTCTCCAGCCCGGTCAGGCCGGCCATGGGATCATTATAAACTTGGTTTTTTTTCAGGCCGCTGAGGCCTGCGTCTTCTAACAGAGCGACAATCTGATCGGCAGTAAAGCCATTGACCAGCAGCCTGGTCAGGGGCGTGTCTATCAGGGGACGCTTGGCTTCAGCCTCTGAGAAACTACCGATAAGGAAAAGTCCTGCTAGGATAACCAATAAACTTGTTCTTAACATATTTCTTTTCACCATTTAGCACATCCTTCCATATAGCCCGTTATGAATTATCAGGTCTCTATTTAAGCAGGGGGAAATCCTGCAACAACCCCTGCCCTGCGCACCATCCATACATCGCAAATACC
>MAXR01000255.1:591-5875 GCA_001751155.1 Desulfuromonadales bacterium C00003068
CGATTACAATTTTCCTAAAAATGGACAGCTAAAAATTTATGACAAGTGCTCATGCAACAGGCTAATCGGTTTAAGGACAATAAACTGTATGATTTTGGACTGTTGCAAGATCTATAAATGCACTGACCAAAACTTGTTTGTGCTTCCGGGCTTTTAACGTATACGACTCAATTTGTTGCCAACGAGATGGCTACTTTATTGAAAAATAGTCGTTTATTTTCGAAATGATGATGGAGGCTGAGTAAGTAGTGCAGAATGATCCAGGCATACACAACCTGCCTGACCGCAAGAATGTCATTGACCAGCGACACTTAGATTTGGTCTTTTTGGAGAAAGCGTCCAGAATCTAATGTGAAGCTGTATCCAAATAGTGACAAAATCTCGGTAGTCGCTGAATTTACTCAAAAAAATCGAGGTCAGCTTTAACTGGCCCCGATTTGACAGTGGTGACTTGTATATTCTCAGGTTTCTAAAAAATATATCCTTGGTTAACAAGCAATTTTCCAATAGCCTGCTGACTCATTCAATTCATGTCCTTGTCTGATAAAGAGACCGGCAACCATGCCTATCATGAAAAGCTGCTATCGAACGTTTCCTTCCAGAAACCGATCAAAAGCCAAATGTTACATTCAAAGAGTCTACCTAAGACACTGAAATAACTCATATTTCCTAAGCAAATGACATGAAGAAATTATTTTGAAAAAAAGGGGGGTTTCTTTGAAGAAAAGCATTACAGTTTCTGTTACTATCAATCGCCAAACCGTCGACCAGCCAGCAAAATATTAGAGCTACATTTCTTTGTTTGTAGGAGGTAGGGTTTTGTTATTTTTCAAGATGGCAGTTCAAACATTGGGCGGCCTCGGACTCTTCGTTCTGGGCATGAAAACCATGACAGACGGCTTACAGATGTCAGCCGGAGTCCGGATCAAAAAGATCCTGTGCGCCCTTTCTGCCAACCGGATCATCGGCTGCGCTACAGGAACCTTGGTTACCGCCATGGTCCAATCCTCCTCGGCCACCACTGTCATGCTCATTGGTTTTGTCAGTGCCGGCTTGCTAACCCTTCATCAAGCCGTCGGGGTGATTCTCGGTGCCAACATCGGTACTACGGTCACCTCACAACTTATTGCTTTTAAACTATCGAGCCTCGCTCTCCCGGCCATCGCCATCGGCGTGGCCATGAAATTTTTCACTAAACGCAAAAAATATCGCTATACCGGCGAAGTAATTATGGGCTTCGGCCTGCTGTTTCTTGGCATGACGGTCATGAAACATGGCCTCGCCCCGATCAAGGACGACCNNTCAAGGACGACCCCCTTTTTCTGTCCTTTTTTACCCGTTTCGATCCAGGCACCTTCGGTGGTTTGCTCCTTTGTGTCGCTACCGGCGCCCTGCTGACCATGGCTGTCCAATCGTCTTCAGCGACCATCGGTCTGACCATGACCCTGGCAAGCCAGGGACTGCTCGGTTTTCCCGCGGCCATGGCCCTGGTGCTTGGTGAAAATATCGGCACCACCATAACCGCCGAACTATCTACCATCGGCTCCACCAATATCGACGCTCATCGGGCCGCCCGTGCCCATACCATGTTCAACATGGTGGGTGTCGGCTTGATGTTGCTCATTTTCCCCAATTTTCTGGTCTTTATAGAGAGAATCACTCTTTGGTCCGGAGTGGGGCCAGCCGAGGCAATTGTTAACGGCGAGGCCGTCAATATTGCCCGTTATCTAGCCAACGGCCATACACTGTTCAACATCACCAATGCACTTTTTTTCCTGCTTTGCCTTCCTTGGCTGGTCAAGTGCGCTATTTTTCTGTCTCCCCAGAGAAAAAAGCCCGGCCAACAACCCTCCTTACCAGAATTCAACGATATCTACGATAACAGTCCCATTGCCGCTCTGGCCCAGGTTCGTAGTGAAATCCTCAAAATGGCTCAAACCGCCCGCACAACTCTTCAGGATATCGCTGCCAGCATCAACAACCACGATATCGACAAGCTAGGCAGCTGGAAGATCCAGGAAGAATATCTTGATCAAGCACGTAAAGAAATAACCACATATCTAACCCATATCTACCAGATGGAGATCAACGAGGACGCAGCTAAGGAGATTCACAGCTTTTTCCGCATGGCCAACAATATCGAAAAGATTGGCGACTCAGTTGAAGATCTAGCAGAACTGGCGGAAAGAATGTTCGAAACCAAAGTAGCCTTTTCCGAGGAATCCGTTTACGATCTGCGCACCATGTCTGCTCGGATTGATTCCTTTCTCGATCTTATCGTCGAGGAGATTCAGTATCCCAAAGAGTCCTTCATGGAAGAAGCCTACAAAATCGAAAACGGTATCAATGTCCTCTACAACAAAATGCGCTTTCATAAAATCCAGCGGCTTCAGGAGATGGATTGCTCCATCGAACCGGGTCTCTGGTACATTGATATCATGACCTATCTGGAACGGATCGGCGGCTACTGTTTCAACATCGCTCAGGCCCTGACCGGGAAAAAATAACCGTTATTTCTCATACAACAAAAAAAGGCCTCTATGTCTTCAGACATAGAGGCCTTTTATATATACGGCTATTTGAAACTACCTCTTCACCACTTAGAGCATGACGAAAAGCTTATGTATTATCTACCCGTTTGATTTTTGCAAACCCAACCAGGCCTTAGTCTAATCGAAAAACATTTCGGCTGCAAAACAACTGATACCCATCATCATTATTGATGGACTCGCAAAAAGTCATGAGATGGCTAAGCAAAAATTTCGAGCTACAAGGCGTAGNNGTATGTCGAAGTCCTGAAAAAGCGCTGCAACGCAGTAGGACGGACTTTTTGCGACGCCATCATTATTGGCTCTTCTGGTTTTTATGCTGCCAACAAATGAAAAAAATCTGTTCAGGGCCTTAGCAACAACCAGTCATCAACTGATTCATCAATTCATATCCATGCTCGATGAAGAGCCCGGTATCGACCGCAGCCTTTTCGTAATAGGCACTTCCGGCAAAAGCGTTTGGCTTGTCCAGCCCCCGAGAGTCATAAAGAATAAAGGGTACAGCATCCCCGGTATGGGTCATTTTTTTTACTGGTGTCGGATGATCCGGCAAAACCATCAAACGAAATTCTCCTAGCGCAGGAAGACCTTCGAGCAATGTACCTACTACCAATTGATCAAATGATTCGATAGCACGGATTTTTTCTGGCAAATCGCCGCTATGGGAGGCTTCATCGGGGGCCTCTACATGGACATATACATAGTCTCTGGTTTTGAGAGACTCCAGTGCATAACGTCCCTTGGCCAGATAATCGGTGTCAAGATAGCCCGTAGCCCCCGGAACCTCAATGACGTCGAGACCGGCATAGACACCGATACCCTTAATCAGGTCGACGGCAGATATGACCGCCCCGCTGATGCCGAACTTTTGGCGCAGGGTTTCCATCTGCGGAGCTCTGCCGTGGCCCCACAACCAGATAGCATTGGCTGGCTTATTTCCAGAGGCAATGCGATCCTTGTTAACCTCATGGGACTCAAGCAGGGCATTCCCTCTGGTAGCAAGGTCCTGTAATATTTCAGCGCCCTCCCCTTTAGGCAGGAAATCAGCCACAGCCTGTCCGGTAATATCATGGGGCGGAGTAAAGGACAGCTGATCTCTGCCACCATGCCAAACCATGAGATGACGATAGGAAACCCCCGGATGAAAGGAGAAGTTTTCCCCGCCAAGTTCCTGCTGCAAAGCCTCGATAAGCTGTCCTGCCTGCTCTGAGCCAATGTGGCCTGCCGAGAAATCATCCATATAGACTTCGCCGTTACGGTCACCGAGAGTAACCAGATTAAGGCGAAATGCGATATCGTCTGGTCCGAGCTCAACTCCCATGCTGGCCGCTTCCAGCGGAGAACGACCGCTGTAGCAAATCTGCGGATCATAACCGAAGGCCGACAGGTTGGCGACATCACTACCGGGCGGAAACCCAGGCGGAATGGTCTGGACCATGCCAAGAGATCCCTGACGAGCAAGGCGATCCATGTTGGGAGTATCGGCTGCCTGAAGGGGCGTTTGACCATTCAATTCAGCCAAAGGCTCATCAGCCATTCCATCACCTAAAAGAACCACATATTTCATAATATCCTCAACCAAATGACTATAGAAAAATGTCTATGCATAAACAGTTGAAACAGATCCAGGAAATGTCGTGACGCAAGCGCCAGCTACCCCCTGGGATGGATCCGTGCATGAAGCCGTTTCAGACGTTCCCGGCTAACGTGGGTATATATCTGAGTGGTAGATATATCCACATGCCCCAGCATGGTTTGCACCGCACGTAAATCAGCTCCGTTGTCGAGCAGATGGGTTGCAAATGAATGACGTAAGGTATGTGGGGTAATGTTTTTACTGATGCCAGCCTGTAAGGCTCGCCGCTTAATAATCTTCCAGAAGCCCTGACGTGTCAACCCATTCCCAGAGCGGTTGAGAAACAGGATCGAACTTCCGAATCCTTTCTCCAATAACGGACGACCAATATGGAGATAGCTACGCATCTCATCAAGGGCAGATTCCCCCATGGGAACGATGCGTTGCTTACCGCCCTTGCCAAAGGCAGTCAGATAACCGACGTCGAGCTGAAGATCGGAAACCCTAAGGCCCACCAGTTCGGAGACCCGAAGTCCCGTCGCATAAAGCAGTTCAAACATGGCTCGATCCCTATAATCTAGGTAGCTGTCACCAACCGGTGCGGCAAGCAACCGTTCGACCTCTTCAGGAGACAAGGTTTTGGGCAAATTGTTCAGAGTTCGTGGAGCCTTTATCTGGCTGGTGGGATTATCGTTGGCATACCCTTCGGCCAGCAAAAAACGATGGAAAGTACGTAAAGCCACGAGAGTCCGCGCCCGACTGCGAGAGGACAGACCGGATTTTTTTAAGGAGCTGAGAAAATCCAACACCAGGATGGCAGTCGCCTGATCCGGCTGCAAAACTCCTTTTTCAAGCAGAAACCCCACATAACGGGACAGGTCTCGTCCATAGGCCTCCAGCGTATTAGCCGACAAGCCCTTTTCGACCGTCAAATAGTTAAGAAACACATCGAGCTTTTGATTCATAAGGCCCTGCTTTAAAGGATCTATTATCCGTCTGACTTATCGATACTATTAAGCAGCTGATGACGGAGGTCAGTGATCCGTTCGGGGTCGGTAATTTTCTGGCTAAAAATATCGCGCACGTAAAAGGTGTCCGCCACCTGATCGACTTTTGTGGAGATTTTAGAAACACCAATATAGAGGCCCATATCTCGCAG
>MAXR01000255.1:6021-6173 GCA_001751155.1 Desulfuromonadales bacterium C00003068
GAATGAGATCTTCGACCTGCATGCGTCCTTCAATCACCGCCTCAAGGGCGCTGCGCACCTGTTCCCATTTTTCCTGGGAGACTATCGGACGGCCCTGATGTCCCCGCACCTGTAGAATATCAAAGGCCAGTCCATCATTCTGAGTGTAGATC
>MAXR01000256.1:0-1445 GCA_001751155.1 Desulfuromonadales bacterium C00003068
ATCTGAACTTCGCGATCAACATTAAACACATAACAACACACCTGTACCGCAACCCTCACCCCCTGTTGATCATCGAGTTGAGCAAGCAACTGATCATGAGTCAGTGTTATTCCCACCTCTTCAGCAGTCTCGCGTATCGCTGTGGCAAGAGGGCCTGAATCTTCAGGATCAATACGACCACCGGGAAAACCGAGATTTCCCGACCAAGGATCTTCGGGATGGTGCGCTCGTTGAATAAACAACACCTCTGGACCATCACTCCCTTGGCGTAACAACAGAGCGACGGAGGCAAAACGATCTGTTGTTTTATCCGTGCTCTGACTCGGTACGTAATCTTGCAGTGCAAGCTGGATGTGTTCCATAGCTACTCCTTGTCTCGAATCACTTTACCTCAGCAATCATCAACGCTCTTCGCGGCGCAGGATGGCCCTCAACGGTTTTCAATTCATCATCAGCATCGAGAAAGTCTGCTAACGATTCAGTTTGTACCCAAGCGGTCTTGCGTTGTTCCTCACTCGTTGTCCGCGTGACATCAATGCAGCGGACATTGGTGAATCCAGCTTTCTCCAGCCATGAGGTGAGGCAGTTTACCGTGGGCAGAAAATAAACATTGTTCATTTTCGCGTATCGGTCCTGCGGAGAGAGTGCGAGATAGTCCGTGCCAGGGATAACAAGGGTTTCTAAAACCAGTTCTCCGCCGCGTCGAAGGGTACGTCGAATTTGTATCAACGTGTCAAGCGGTGAGCGAACGTGGTACAGCACCCCCATATGAAAGACGGAGTCGAAGTAGCCTTCTAACAAGGGTAGCTCCTCAAATTTTGCCGGAATCGTATAACAATTGGCTGCTTGAATCAGCTTTTGCAAAAAACAAAATTGATAATAAAATGTTGCGTATGGCTCCAAGCCAAGCAACAATTTTGGCTGCTGTGAGCACATTCGGAAGAGGTAATAGCCACAACTGCTACCAATATCGAGAACTCTTCGCCCCTTTAACGGTGCAATATGTGAAGTCAACCGATTCCACTTAATTGAAGAAACCCATTCCGTGTCGACAGCGGTGCCAAACACGTTAAAAGGACCTTTACGCCACGGACGTAATCCATATAGGGCATGCAGAACTTGCTCGGCGCTTTGTGGCGACAGATCGCCCTCTTTGCCTATGGTGACCCAGTCTTGATTGAGTTGGCACGCGACGGCAGGGAGTTCGTTTAGTTTTTCAATAATATCGATATAAGCTTGGCTTTTACGGTCGCGATGGCGGTGAAAAAACTCCTTGGCTTCAAGAAGTGATTCCAGCTCATCGGCCCAGCTAAACTCGTTGTTCGGATCGAGGGCCGCGACAATATGGTGACGATTTGATAGCATTATTTAATACACACCAGTGAGGCGAAGTTAAACCACTTGAGCCAAACATCAATTTGATGAAACCCTAACTGACGCAAGCG
>MAXR01000256.1:1452-3154 GCA_001751155.1 Desulfuromonadales bacterium C00003068
CGTTTTTGACTTATTTCTAGCTGAGAATAGCCGTTTTCCTTCTTAAAACGATAATACCAATCTTGCTGCAGCTGCGACAATTCATGGTCTTGATGAACCACCTTCTCAGTCAACAACAGGATTCCACCGGGCAGCAGAGCATCATACACCCGCTGCAGCAATTGAGTTCGAACATCAAGATTTAGAAACTGCAACGTCAAGTTGATCACCACTACTGAGGTCGCCTTAAATGGGTACTCTTCAATAGACTGATGACATAATTCAATATCGTTAGTGTGATTCAACTCTTTCAAACGCCGACCATACTGGTCCAACATTGGCCCAGAGGTATCAATGCCAACCATCTTAAAAGACTGGCGTGGCATCTGTTGCAGAAATTGCATGCCAAAGTTACCGTTTGAACAACCCAAATCATATAGGACACTGTTCTCTTGATAATAATGGGCGGCCAACTGCGCTTGTCGGCAAAGTGATTCTCGATACAGAGGAACACTTCGTGTGATCATATCGTCAAAAACTTGCACAACTTTGTCATTAAACTCAAAGGGGGCAACCGTGTTTTGTGCGTGTGAGTAAATAGAATCTTGGCGGTTCATTTCGACCTGCTTGAGATGGGAATAACAAGAATAAAAAGGGATAACATGGCTGGCTAACAACACTCGGGCAAATATACCCTATTTTCTTTCATAAAAGATGGTCTTGCAAAAACGAAATATATGGCTAAGCAAAAACTTCGTCCCCCAAGGCGGTGTGGTTGTTCAAGGGTGAAGGCATACATGTTGTATGTCAAAGTCTTGAACAAACGCTGCAACGCAGGTGGGCGGACTTTTTGCGACGCCATCATAAAAAACCCCTGCTGAACCTATTGTTCAGCGGGGGAAGTAATCTTTAACCAATACGCTCTTGGCGTTCCTGCTCTGTCTTACAGTCGATGCAGAGTGTCGTTACTGGCCGCGCTTTTAAACGAGCCATGCCGATCGTCTCTTCACAACTCTCACATTCACCAAAAGTTCCATCGTCAATCCGCAATAAAGCATCGCGAATTTTCCCAATCAATCGCCGCTCACGGTCACGTATGCGCAACTCGAAGTTACGATCTGACTCCATTGAGGCGCGATCGGTTGGATCGGGGAAATTTTCGTGCTCGTCGGTCATACCTGAAACTGTTTTGCCAGCTTCGCGCAACAACTCCTCAAGCTGAGCTTGTAAAATTGCCCGATATTCTTCTATTTGTCCTGCATCCATAATATTCCAACCCCCAACTAAACAGAGTTAACAGCGCAATAAAATCGAGCAATATTAATAATTATCGATTACTAAGTCAATGTTTTTACCTATCACACTAACTTCTTTCCGTATTTTTATTACTTTTANNACTCACAGCCTATCAATGATAGGTCTCGCAAAAACAAATTAGATGGCTAAGCAAAAACTTCGTCCCCCCAAGGCGTAGTGTTTGTTCAAGGGGGAAGGCGGACTTTTTGCGACGCCATCATTAATAACATTTTTGTTCTATTATTAAAAACAGCACCAAATCCATGCTATTTTAGATCAATAATTTTCTGTAAGTTTTGCTCTTCCTCTTTTGCCAGTCGAGCAAAGTTATACTCAGATAACTTTTGCACCATACCCTCGCGAACATCACGCCACGCACTATGTACCGCACAATATTTGTCCCGCTCACAACAACCCACCTCAACAA
>MAXR01000257.1:0-455 GCA_001751155.1 Desulfuromonadales bacterium C00003068
CGAAAATGTGAGGAAATATGCGCCGATCAGACGATTTCGCAGTAGATTCTTGCTAAGCCCGACAACCTCCTAGTCACAAGGTAGACTTGAGCCATAACACTCCGTAAGCGCAATGAAGATTGACGAGAAAAGGCAGAACCATGACCCAGCACCTAAGTGAAATTCCCCTCGGTAAGCAGAGCGAGTATCCGCAAGACTATGATGCCAGTTTGCTCTTCCCCGTAGCGCGACAGGTAAAGCGCGATGAACTCCATATTACCGGAGTATTACCATTTTGTGGTGAAGATGTATGGAACGGCTACGAGTTGTCGTGGTTGAACTTACGCGGCAAACCGGTGGTGGCGTTGGGTCGTTTTCGCGTCCCGAGTGATTCGGAATTTTTGATCGAATCGAAGTCATTTAAGCTGTACTTAAACTCCCTTAATCAATGCCATTATGCCGATTTTAATCAGGTA
>MAXR01000257.1:532-4396 GCA_001751155.1 Desulfuromonadales bacterium C00003068
TATTACGGTGGAACTCTTTGCTGTTGATGACATTCAGCAGTGGCAAGTGGAGCGCTTGTCTGGCTATTGCCTTGATGAGCTTGATATCGATGTTGAGCATTATCAACTAAAGGCTGACCTCCTCGATGGCGCAGCAGATCCCAGCTCAATCGTGACCGAAACCGTTCACAGCCATCTGCTCAAAAGTAATTGTTTGATCACCTCACAGCCTGACTGGGCCAGTGTGTGGATCGATTATCAGGGGGCTAAGATCGACCAAGAAACGCTGCTCGCTTATTTGATCTCATTTCGGCAACACAATGAATTTCATGAGCAATGTGTCGAGCGGATTTTTACCGATCTGATGCGTTACTGTCAGCCCGAGAAGTTGACCGTTTATGCCCGCTATACCCGCCGTGGCGGTTTAGATATTAATCCGTGGCGCAGCACCTATTTGACCGAGGCACCCNNCGTGGCGGTTTAGATATCAACCCATGGCGCAGCACTCATTTAATTGAAGCACCAAGCTGGCGTTTAAGTCGTCAGTAATATTTTAAAGAAACAACAAAGGAGCACTTCAGTGAAAGATTCACTCAATATAGATACCACTAATGTCGATTTAAGCGGCGACAGCGATTGGACCACTTTCGATGCCCCCGCCCTTGTTGGCGCGTCGTTACGCTTTGTTTCTGGTGAGCCTGATGGTGATCGTTATCGTGTCCATTATTATAAGAATAGCGAGCAAGAGTTGCGAGCGCGTATCTGGTTTGGCCCTGAAACTGAAGGCCCTCCCGGCCATTCACATGGTGGCGCAATGGCAGCGGTGCTGGATGAAGTATTGGGCCTTGCGGCGTGGACGGCGGGTTACGCCATTGTCGTTGGTAATCTCAATATCAGTTTCCGTAATTTGCTCCCCCTCGGCGCGGTGGTGACCGTTGAAAGTAGTGTGGTCTCAGCGCAGGGGCGTAAAGTGATGGTGCATGGAAAAATCTGTCAGGGTGATACGGTTTTTGCTTCGGCAGAGTGTTTGTGCATCACTATTCCTCAGTAGCATTGAGGTTGTGCTATAGCTCGTGGTCACTCCGGATGCGCAAAAATACTGGAAATTTTGGAATTCCAGAGGAGTATAAACCGTTATATTTGAAGGTGATGGTGGCTCCAATTGGTGGTGGGTTTTCGCGCTCGCTACGGCTAAAACCCGTGCCGATTTTAAATGTTATTCCATCAGCCTTTTGCACCAGCAATGATCCTAGATAACCAGTGTTTTTTCCTTGGCCGCCAAGGTGGGCGATGATGATTGCTTCATCATCTTGATAGGGTTTAATTTTGCAGATTGAACCACTGCGCCCGGCACTGTAATGGGTGTTCGGATTACGCACGATGAGACCCTCGCCACCAAGTTGGCTGATCCGCTGTTGTTGCTGTTGCAGGTGGTCTTCGCTAGTGATGGGGATTTGTTCAATGACAAAAGCATAGGAGGATGGGTGCTGCTGAAACCATTCTTCAGCGAGCGTGATCCGCTCACGAAAGCTTTTATCGCCATGTGGTACATCAAAAATCGCAAATTTAAGCTCAAACCAACCAGCGTGTGGTTGTTGGCGCAATATCGTAGCTGCGGTGCGCTCAAAAGTCCCCCGTCCACCCCATAGCTCACCTTCCAAGGGGAACGGGGGTAGCTGTTGAGTGAATTGTGCTGGCGGATGGAAAATCTTGCCATTCTTCGACCATAGTTGTTCCCCATCCCAATAGCCGCGAACACCATCAAGTTTCTCGCTCATCCACCATCCGACAACATCTTGGTTTTGGCTATAGATTTTTGGCAACATCGGTTGGTGAGCGAATATAGATGGCGACCATATCGCTACCATGAGGCAAGCAAATAGTGTGGCTTTTTTGAGTGCTGCGATGGCGTAGTGCATGGATCTCCTTTTCTGTGAAACAGTTGGCGTCGTTATAGTTAGACCTGCTTCAACTGAAGTGCTACCGGGTGGCGTTCCTTCAGCTAATGGTTTACGGTGGCCAAGACTGGCATAACTTAATGATTGATTTGCAATTGTACTTGTTTCGTCTGCTGATGGCAACTTCGTCGGCAGCGTGATATCATGCGACGTTTATTCTTTGGTGGCGGTCGTAGAGGTTAAGGAGGGGTATGTCTGTTTCTGATGATAACGCTAATCATACGAGGCCAAGTTCGCAAACTGCAACTCTTGTTGTGGTGTGTGTCGCCCACTTTTTAATGCCCTTTATGATGTCGGCTGTCGGTATCGCCCTTCCTGTTATTGGCCGAGAGTTTTCAGCTAGTGCTGTTCAATTAGGCTTGGTTGAAACCACTTATGTGCTGTCGGCTTCGGTGTTTTTATTAGCGATGGGCCGTTTGGGTGATTTGGTTGGCCGGCGGCAGATTTTCCGTCTTGGTCTGGCAATCTTTACCGTTTCTGGCGGTCTTATCTCGCAAGCGTGGTCGATTCATAGTGTGATTCTGTTGCGTTTTTTTCAAGGGATGGGTGGCTCAATGGTGATGGCGACCACCATGGCGATGGTGGTGACGGCGTTTCCCGCTTCACAGCGTGGTCGAGCACTGGGGATTGCCACCGCCAGTGTCTATGCTGGGATCTCATGCGGGCCGTTTCTTGGTGGTAGTTTAGTCAGCTGGTTGGGCTGGCGCTCCATTTTTTATCTATGCGTACCGCTCGGTATTATGGCCTTTAGTGTTGCCACGGTGAAACTCACTGAAGAGGGGGCGACGGCTAAGGGCGAATCGTTTGATTGGCGTGGCTGGATCATCTACGCGCTATCGATACTGGCGTTAATTTCGGGAGTGATGCGACTTAATCGTGGTGGCGGATGGTGGCTGCTTGCGCTGATGGGTGTGTGTGGGTTGATCCTGTTTTTGTGGTATGAAGCGCGACAACCCTATCCGTTGCTTAATACAAACTTACTCCGTCATAACCGTATGTTTGCCCTGAGTAATATGGCCGCACTATTTAATTACGCTGGTACGTTTGGCATAACCTTTTTTTTAAGTTTGTATCTTCAGTATGTTAAAGGATTCCCGCCGCATACGGCTGGATTGGTCTTAATTGCTCAGCCGATTGTACAGACGGTTTTTTCGCCAGTATGCGGTCGCCTTTCTGATCGCTTTCCTGCCGCAAAGGTGGCAACCCTTGGCATGTTTTTATGCGCCGTTGGTATTGGGGCGGCAGCAACGATCTCAAAAACAACGTCACTGGCTTTTATTGTGTTATTGCTGGTGGTGCTAGGTGCAGGTTTTGCCCTGTTTTCAACGGCAAACACCAGTGCCATTATGGGCAGTGTTGCTGCACGTGATCTCGGTGTTGCCTCAGGATTTTCTGCCAGTATGCGCACCCTTGGCATGATGGCCAGTATGGCGATCATCACGGTGATGTTTTCGTTCTATTTGGGTGAACAATCGGTGACGTTAGCGACCCAGAATGAGTTTATTCAAAGCATGCAGGTTTCATTGATGGTTTTTAGCGGATTATGTATTGTGGCCATTGTTAGTTCGTTTGGTCGTCATCCATCCGCATAAATGTACGATTTATCTTTTTCACTTTAACGTTGGAGTGTTGTTCTGATGCCAGATCCCCTTATCTCACGTACTGAATCCGCCTATACCTATCCATTATTGATTAAAAACTTGCTGCAGTTTCCGCTGGTGCATTGCCCCGATCAAGAGATCGTTTACCGTGATCAACTGCGTTACAGCTATAAAACATTGCATCAGCGTATCTGTCGCTTAGCCAACGCCCTTATTGATATGGGCGTAAAGCCGGGCGACACCGTTGCAGTGATGGACTGGGATAGCCATCGCTATTTAGAATGTTTTTTTGCCGTACCGATGATTGGCGCGGTGCTGCATACGGT
>MAXR01000258.1:0-199 GCA_001751155.1 Desulfuromonadales bacterium C00003068
CCAGCGGGGCAAACACCGCTGAACGGGCGCCAATAACAATATCAACCTCATTACGGACAATCGCACGCCACATATCGAAACGTTCAGCGACAGACATACCCGAATGGAGCACGCCGACACGAACGTACTGCTGCTCAAAGCGAGCACGAAAACGACCAACCAGTTGCGGAGTTAAGGCTATCTCTGGCACCAACACCAA
>MAXR01000258.1:243-14335 GCA_001751155.1 Desulfuromonadales bacterium C00003068
TGACCGCCGCAGAGATCTGCTCAACAGCACCAGACTGCTCTTCATTGAGGGGCCAATCTTGATCAGAAACGGCTTCGATACCAACAAACGGATCACGCTGACTCTCTTTCTGCTCACAGCAGATCAAGTCAAGAGCTTCTAAGCGTTGCAATACGGTGTAGGGGGTGGGGAATTGTTGGCGCAATTCATCCAGACCGATAGGCCCATGACACTCAATCCACTCCAGAATTTGTTTTTGCGCCGAGCCGCGCACGGCCAATTGAGTTTCAGTACGAGAATAAACACGAACGTGTTTAATTTTAGGAGCTGTGGTCAACGAACCCAGCCCCGCCGGCAATGCGGTCTTAAGCGCCAAACCTAAGGGAAAAGCGTAATAAGCACTTGCGCGACGGATAAACGTTAACAACTCAGCTTGAAGAAGTGGCTCGCTATCAAGGGCTTCGGCGACAGGTTTCAGCTTGGCAACATCATCAATATCGAGCACCTCTAACACCACCCCCACAGCAAAACGTCTGCCAAGGGGGACACGAACTCGACTGCCAACCATCAGAATATCAGTTTGAGTTTCAGGAACGAGGTAATGTAACGGCTTAGGTAGTGGCGCTAAGACTGAGACAACAACAACTTTGGACACAAATACCCACTCCACTCACTAAGGCGTATCAACGAATGAAACCGCAGATATGTCAGATAAATTATTGGCGTGCTAAATAAAATAGCACCCCTTGGAAAACCGATCAAAACAAGAACATCGCCCCGTGGGGCTAAAGTATTGGCAACCTAAGCGATGGTCTTCATCGCAGCCGAATCCAAATAACGATGCAAACCATCGAGCTCGGCCATCAACTGTTTAAAGTCGGCACCATCAAGGCTCTGAGCCCCATCGCACAACGCCCGCGCTGGATCGTGATGCACTTCAACCATTAAACCATGCGCTCCAGCAACCAACGCAGATTTTGCCATCACCGGAACCAACGACCTCACCCCCGTTGCATGACTGGGATCGACAATAATCGGTAAGTGACTCAATTGACGCACCAACGGAACAACGGAAAGATCGAGAGTATTACGTGTGGCCCGCTCAAAGGTACGAATTCCGCGCTCACACAAAATCACCTGCGAGTTGCCCTCGGCAAGAATATATTCAGCAGCAGCCAAAAACTCCTCAATGGTCGCACTCATACCTCGCTTTAACAATACGGGAAAATCAAGCTTGCCGACCTCTTTCAGCAGGTCGAAATTTTGCATATTACGCGCACCAATCTGCAACAGATCAGCATAGCGACAGACATCGTCAAGCTGGCCAATGCGCATCACCTCGGTCACAACAGGCATCTGCACCGCATCACCTGCTTGGCGAAGCAGCTTTAAGCCATCGACACCCATCCCCTGAAAAGAGTGCGGCCCAGTCCGCGGTTTAAATGCCCCGCCACGCAGAATCTGTGCTCCAGCCTGCTTCACGGCTTCAGCACTGGCCATCATCTGCACGTCACTCTCTACCGAACACGGCCCCGCCATCATCACCGGCGCATGGCCGTCGCCAATACACACCGCGCCAACCCTAACCACGGTCGGCTGAGGGTGAAAATCACGTGAGACCAACTTATAGGGCTTACTGACATGGATCACTTCGCGCACCCCCGATAGATTGCGAATGGTGGCATCATCAATGTAGCCCTGGTTACCAAGAACCCCAATCGCCGTACGTTCGCTGCCCGGAATCGGTTCGGGTCGCAAGCCCATCTCACGGACCGCTAGCTTAACCTGTTCAACATCGCAATCTTGAGCACTATGATCCATAACAATAAGCATGAGAAACTTCCCCCTTAAGGTGATAATAAATTCAACAACACATCACACTAACGATGACGCCAGCCGAATTCAAGATTTTTCACTACAATTGCACAAATACACACAGTTAAACTGGCTGCAGAACACTAACACACCAAGGTGAACTCATTGCCTTTCACCGAGCTCCATGCTAATGTCCCGCGAGATTCGGCCATGCCTATTATAAACAACAGGGCATGCCCACCGCCCATTCACTAAACTGGACCGATACGATGACACAACGCAAAATCCAAATCCTTTCACCAACATTTATTGACTCGGTAACTCTCCCCGCCAATCAAGACCTTAACCAACTCTTTCCAGCAGCTCAACCTCTGGCACTGGAGATCGGTTGCGGCATTGGTGACTTCATTATTCAACGTGCAGCGCAACAGCCCACGACCAATTTTCTTGCTATCGATATCTACAACAAGGGTTGCTATAAAACGTGCCGCCGTGTTGACGAAAGCGGGCTAACCAATGTTCGCGTGATGCGAATGGAAGCGCGCTACCTGCTGAGCCATTTTGGCTTTGCTGATATGTTGACGGCAATCTACATCAACTGCCCCGATCCGTGGCCGAAGAAGCGCCACCTGAATCGACGACTGGTTAACCACACCTTTTTGACGCAAATGCTTTACTACATAAAGCCATCGGGCGATCTCTATTTTATTACCGATGTTGAAGATTACGCCCAACAGGTCGCAGAAACTTTCCCGACAATTGACGGCTACAGCAATCAATTGCCAAGCCCCTATACCCTTGAGCTTGCGGGATATCCGCAATCTAAATATATGCGTCGCTTTCTAGGACAAGGACTACCCATCCACTTTCAGCATCAACAACGTCAAGCTGACTTCGTTCTTGCGACCGAAAACGTCCCAGCAATTGAGATGGGTTTTCGCAACCGACATACTCTGGAGGGATAATGAGACCTTATCTAACACGGGCATTTGCAGGAACCGCAGGAACCATTAAAGACGCGCCAGAGGACTTTATCGTCGAAGAGATTGCCGCCTATGAACCATGCGGTACCGGGGAGCATCTATTTCTACGCGTCGAAAAACAAGGGATGAGTACCTTTGCTATGATGCAACGCATCGCCAGTGCCCTTGGCATCAAAGAAAAAGAACTTGGCTACGCTGGGCTAAAGGATGCCAAGGCTATCACGAGACAATGGATCTCCCTGCCTCAGGTTGAGCAGGCCAAAATCCATGCACTTGACCTTGATGACATCACCATCCTCAGCAGTAGTCAGCACACCAACAAACTTCGCCTTGGTCATCTGCGCGGCAACCGCTTCCACATCCGTATTCACAATGTGGTAGAAGATGCCGAACAACGCGCTCTAGACATTCTTCACGTTCTTGAACATACCGGCGTACCCAATTTTTTTGGTGAGCAACGTTACGGTTCTCTGGCCTGCAACCACCTCATTGGCCGAGCGATATTGCAGGAAGACTTCAAGCGCGCGGCAGAATTGATTATTGGTGATCCAGATAAAATTTCCAACGACCGCTGGCACATGGCTGCGACAGCATACGCACAGGGAGATACCGAAGGAGCGCTTGCGGCTCTGCCCGGACGCTTTCGTGACGAGCGCCGCCTACTACACACCCTGCTGCGCGGCAAAGATCATCGTCAAGCAGTATTAGGCCTACCACGAAAACTATTGCGCCTCTATTTATCGGCCTACCAATCACATCTATTCGATTCCCAAGTTGCAATGCGACTCGATTCCATCGACACCATTTGGCCTGGTGACATCGCTTACATTCACAATAAAGGGGCTTGTTTTCGCGTTGAAAATCCTGAAACCGAGCAAATACGAGCTGACCGACTTGAGATCAGCCCTTCGGGCTTACTTCCAGGACACAAAGCAATGATTTCAGCAGACCAAGCAGGTGTCATTGAACATTCGATCCTCGATAAAGAAAATCTCGACAGCGATGCCTTCACTAAACTAACAGGGCTTAAATTGAGCGGCGAACGCCGTCCACTGCGAGTACCTGTTGAACAAATCGAGTGCCGCAGCCACAACGTGACAGATGGTACCGTTCTGGAACTTAGTTTTGCACTCCCAGCAGGGTGTTTTGCAACAACCGTTCTTAATGAAATAATGAAAAACTCAATACAATAAAACAAGAGGATCTTTACGCGTCAAATTGTCATTAAAACGATCTGTTATATTCCCAAGACGAACTGTATACGCCTCAATTTCCCCAGTCTGCGCCGTTTAAATAATTTTATACCTGTTATTTTCACTTAACGACTTGACAGCTATAAAACAACATTCTATATTTCAATAAAGGGTTATTCATTACGTAGCCAATATGGTAATTACGTGCGAAAAACTTAACCGATAAAAAACAACGTGTTTAAATGAAATTGCAACACGCTGTGGCATGTGTTTACTTTTTACTTACAGCATATTTCACACTATTTACCATCCGTACTTGACAAGAGAAAAACAATTCTATACATAGGCCAACAGTCGTTCATTTAAGTTATCGGTCACACGCATTCGGGGAACATAAAATGCCCGCCAAAAAAGACAAATCAGAATATATCATTCAAGCTGTATCGCATGCCTTGGACTTGTTAGAGCAATTCCACGACGATGTCGATGAACTCGGCGTTACTGAGTTGAGCAAGCGGCTTAAACTCCATAAAAATAACGTATTCAGATTACTTGCTACGTTAGAATCTCGTGGTTACATTGAGCAGAACAAGGCGACAGAGAACTACCGCCTTGGCCTCAAGTCACTGGAGCTCGGTCAAACCTTTATTAAGCAAATGGGGTTACTACGCCAAGCAAAACTCACCCTAGAACAACTGGTTCATGAGTGTAACGAAACGGCATATGTTGCGATCTTCAAGGAAAACCACGTCGTTTACCTTGATGTTGTCGAAACAGATATGACGGTACGTGTCGTCTCACGAGTTGGTTCACGCTTACCGGCTTACTGCACGGCAGCTGGCAAAGTTCACCTTGCCAACCTCTCTGAGGAAGAACTCGACACCTTGCTGCAAAAAAACCTTGAAGGCTTTACCCCGAACACTCACACCACGCTTGCTGGACTTAAAAGTGACCTTAATATGGTACGGGAACAGGGATTCGCCTTTGACAACGAAGAGCTCGATCCTGGTGTTCGCTGCATTGCCGCACCGATCCGTGACTACACCCGCCGTATCGTTGGTGCAATTAGTCTATCCGGACCATCCATGCGCTTCACAAACGAACGGATGGAAAAAGAGCTCACCCCATTAGTTGTTGACGCCGCGGCAACCCTATCAACACGCTTAGGTTATCGCTAATAAACTAATCTAAAATTTCAGAATCAAAAAGGGCTTACGGATAACCGTAAGCCCTTTTTTTTATCCCCACAACCTACCCCTTTAATCTGGGCACAACTGCCGATAAACGTCATCAACATGACGCTGTAGCTCCAACAAACTTTTCGAATTGTCTATCACATAATCAGCACGGCGCGCTTTTTCATGTTGTGGCATCTGAGAATCGACGCGACTCTTGGCCGCCACCACATCGCATTGATCACGCCGTTGTAAGCGTTTAAGCTGAACAACTGAATCAACAGTCACCGCCAACACCTTATCAACTCGCGACTCTGCACCCGCTTCATAAAGAAGCGGTGCCTCATAGACCACTAACCCACCCGTCGATTGCTGTTTTTCAACGGCCTGTGCTAAACATTGCTTTGATAAGAGAGCAATAGCAGGATGCATCACACTTTCTAAATCTTGACGCGCAATAGAATCGCTGAAAACGAGATCAGCCAATTTTTGCCGATTCAGTGCCCCATCTTTAGTTAGTATCTGGCCACCAAAACACTGCACCAACTTTGACAACACGGGACTTCCCGGCAAAACAAGTTGCCGCGACAACACATCGGCACTGACCACTATTGCACCTTTTGCAGCCAACATCTTTGCCACAGTACTCTTTCCCGTTGCAATACCACCCGTAACACCCAATATCATCACACACTCCATAGCTAACCTATTAAAACTAGGGAACTATCCAACCCTAGCAGTATTGACATGACACCTAAACCGTGATAGCTTTCATCGTTCTATTATGATGGATTTACCCAGCAGTCTACCAACTTCAATTCACTATTACCAATATTTGCTCAAGGAGAACCGATGAAACACGAACAGTCTAACACCTATTTTTCTCAGGCTAAACAGGTTATCCCCGGTGGAGTCAACAGCCCTGTTCGTGCCTTTACGTCTGTTGGTTGCAATCCAATTTTTATCGAAAAATCTGCGGGTTCACGCATTTACGATGCCGACAACCAATCGTATATTGACTATGTTGGTTCATGGGGTCCAATGATTTTAGGCCATTGCCACCCCAAAGTGGTCGAAGCGATTCAAAGCGCAGCGAGCAACGGGGCATCGTTTGGCGCACCAACCTACAAAGAGATTGAACTGGCCAACATGGTCTGCGAAGCCTACCCGAACATTGAAAAGGTTCGTATGGTTTCCTCTGGCACTGAAGCAACCATGAGTGCGATTCGTCTCGCTCGCGGTTGTACTGGCCGCGATAAGATTCTTAAATTTAATGGTTGCTACCATGGCCATGCCGATTCTTTACTCGTGAAAGCGGGTAGCGGTGCTGCAACATTTGGCGTTCCAACTTCCCCGGGAATCCCAGCAGATGTAGCGAAAGATACCCTTACCGCTACATACAATGACCTCGCTGATGTAAAATCAATTGTTGCCCTCAATAAAAATGAGATCGCCTGCATCATCCTTGAGCCAATCGCTGGCAATATGGGCTGTGTTCCACCAGTGGAAGGTTTCCTGCAAGGACTGCGCGACCTCTGCACCGCTGAAGGAATCGTGTTAATTGTTGACGAAGTGATGACAGGATTTCGTGTCGCCTACGGCGGTGCTCAAGAACGCTTCAACGTTCGTGGCGATCTCGTCTGCTTAGGCAAGATAATCGGTGGCGGATTACCGGTTGGCGCTTTTGGTGGCAAAAAGGAACTGATGGACCAACTCTCACCCGAAGGTGGCGTCTATCAAGCTGGAACCCTCTCAGGCAACCCACTTGCAATGAGTGCAGGGATTGCCACCCTAAAGCTTCTGAAAGAGGAGGGTTTCTACCAACAGATTGAGGAGAAGAGTGCATTCCTTGAAGCGGGACTGCGCCAAGCAGCTACAGCCGCTGGGGTGACAACCTGCTTGCAACGTGTCGGTGGAATGTTCTGCACCTATTTCTGCGCTGGCCCCGTCAACAACTTTGACGATGCACTGACCAGCGACACAGAAGCCTTCGGTCGCTATTTCCGCTCAATGCTAGACTCAGGAGTCAATTTAGCCCCCTCTCAATTTGAAGCTGGATTTATGAGTATTGCTCACAGCCAAGAGGATCTCGAACAAACCATTGAGGCGGCAGCAAAAGCACTTACTGCCTTATAACGCTAGCTCGCTACCCAATACTTCTCGTGGTGTCTATGGGCCATTTGACCATAGACACCACGAATAGCGAGAATTTATTTACAAATACAACAACAACAGTTAGAGTTGAAAACTCGGAGCCAGCAGCATCAAGACGGTGCACACATTTTCAATTCAAATGATTTAATTTGCCCCCTTGATTTAAACCTGAATCTACGAACCGCCCGACAGTGTTCTAAGGCAGGTTAAAGCCGACAGAGGCCTTATGAAAACAACTCTCGATCAGACTGTTGAAAATGCATTGATTGGCTTTGCCAAGCTGCTAAAGAGTGTCAGCTACTATCCTGACGGACACCCTTCGCTTAATGGTGCAATCAATCAATCCTTAGAATTATTTTCTCAGATTACATCTCGCGAGCAAACAGCTCTCACCCTAGCGGTTTCACGCCAAGGCTTCTCATTCAAAGAAACGCTTCTCCTCTTTAAGAGCCCGCTACCCAAGACGTTAGCTGAGCGTTTATTCTTCCATAAAATTAAAACCGTTACGATTTTACCTGATCTCATTGATCGCCACCTACTTACCTTCGCTCGTACCCTATGCAGTGAACCCGTAGCCGTTACAGCTCAGGGTGGTATCCATGAGATCTTAGATCAACAACGTGTATCAACCATTGCAGTGAACGAACTGAATCTTGACTCAATTCTCAACCGTAAAAAAACTCTTGAGAAAAATGATGGTGGTGACGACATAAACCGACATAACACCTCAGCTGAATCGAATTCAAGTCCTGAAATTTCGCCACAGGAAGTTTCATTAAATGCGCTGTTGCGTCGCCTTGACGAGATACTTCAAACACCATCACAAAAAAATGAAGGCCCATTCCTCCACGGCTTAAGACAATTAATCCAGTCGCTACAGCAATTTCTAGCTCGAGGCGAGCGACACCAAACAGTACACATAATCCAACACATTGATTCATGGATACAAAACCCGAGCGCACCAAAACGCTACGTTACGGTTCTTTCGCAGGCGGTTCGTTCCATCAGTGGCAAACCAGTGATTGACGTGCTCATTGATAATGCAACAGACACCAAGGGGCAGAACCTTGCTCAACATATCATCTCCCACTTCAACGACTCACTGCCGGAGCTTCTAGTTAACCGCCTGACTGAAGAGATTGACCACAAATTACGCAAGTTTCTCAGCCAACAACTCATTGACTTAGGTGAACAAGCCTTCCCAGCGTTAATTGAAAGCCTTGAAGACGAGCGCTGGTTTGTCGTACGTAATTCCGTTGCTATTTTATCGGAGAACCGTTGTGAAAAACTGATACCGGCATTTGTTAGCCACCTTAATCATGGCGATGGTCGAGTGGTTAATGAAGCAATTCGAGCCCTCGCGCGAATCAATGCACAAGAGTCAAGTCAAGCTCTCATCAGTCACCTTAAATCAGGCGTTTGTGACTTTCCCAATCAGGTCATCTTGGCACTGGGAGCATTAGGTGACCCGATATGCACGCCTGAACTACTACGAATCGCTAACCAGCGTGACATGTACCTGCATGAGAAGGCGACAACAAAAGTGGCTATCATGGCCTTAAGTGAAATTGCGGATCCAGAAAGCGCGCCAAGCCTCATTCATCTGCTGCAAAAAGTTAAGTTTGTCAAAAGAAAAGAGTACACCGAAATTCGCTGTCAAGCAGCATTGGCACTGGGACGTTTCGACGATGAGAAAAGCCTCGCAGTGCTAAAGAAATATGCAAAGTCATCACAACGCAATCTATCATCGGCGGCCCGACAAGCGCTACGCCTACGAAATGAATCCCAATGAACCACTCAAGCCGCTACACCCTATTTCTCCAAGCTTTCAATGGAGTACTTAACGGATTAAAACTTTATCCGCCACAACACCCTGCGTGCTTGAAACTATACCAATCACTGTGGGATATCTTGCAAGATGTCCTCGTAGAAGAGCGAACCATGACACTTGGCCTCGTCGATGACACGCTGTTTATCGGCGACCACCTGTACACTGACGGTAATGCCGCTGCGAATCATATCGCCGCAAGACTGTCTCACTTCAACATTGAGGGGATTGAGTTTTCAATAGGATTACAGCAACAGCATCTAAACGAATTTGTTGATCTTTTCAATACGGGGAAACTGCAAGGGAACAATTTTAACGACATCATTTTTCAGGCGAATATCATCCATATACGCCAGGCTCAACGCGACAACAGTGCATCAGGTGGCAACGATTCGGGTGCCAGCGCCTGCAGAAAAGCCTACGATGGTGCAATTTCGGCAGTTCAGAATCTAACAGAGGAGATTCTCAACGGCCAAATCCCCCAATCAGACAAAGTGATCACCTCTGTTGACAACATGATCCAGCAGATGATTAAGACGCCCTACGCTCTTCTTGCCCTAAACATGATCAAAGATTACGATGATTATACCTATGGTCACTCGGTCAATGTTTCTGTTATCGCTCTAACCATCGGCAGGGTATGTCAGTTGGACTCAGAATCGTTGAGTATTCTTGGTATTGGTAGCCTGTTACACGACCTCGGAAAACTTAAAATTGATCCCAAAATCATCAAAAAAGCAGGACAGCTTTCCTGTGCAGAATATGAGCAGATTAAAAACCACCCTGAACTCGGTGCGCAAATTGCCCGTGAAATGGACAACATAGACCCCAGAGCCATTGATATCATCTTGGGCCACCATCTTCACTTTGATCGTAGTGGCTATCCACGTAACGCAATAACCTCAATGAGTTCGGATACAACACTCACCGACATCACCACCATCGCTGACACGTATGATGCCATCACCACATTAAGAGCCTACCGTCGGCCCAGCACTCCACGCCGAGCCATTGCAATCATGAAAAGGCTCGCGGGTGTTCAGCTCAATCCTAAATTTGTCCACCTTCTCGAACAGACCCTAGGCTCATTTCCCGTCGGCAGCCTAGTTCGGCTAATCAACAACGAAATTGGTCTGATCGTTGATATGGATGCTCTTAATTTAGAGAACAGTACCATCCGCATCATCAAAGACGATAAAGGGCGCAATATTGACAACCCTTACGATCTACAGTTAACCAACAGCAGTCTCAACATTGCCGGCGAGGTTGACCCGCTCAGCCATGATATCGATCTGAAAACGCTACTGTAGCTCTTACATGGATGACGTACCTTACGACGGGTGAAGCAGGCCCAAGGCTCGCACTGCGGCACCTCGAACCTCCGCCCGCAGATCGTCGGTATAGCCACAAACNNCAGGTCGTCAATATAACCGCACACACTTTCCTCTGCTTGGACAAACCCAAGTTGTCCCAATGCTTCCAGCGAGGCACATAACAGTTCAGTATCAGCCTGACGACAGATGGCTTGCAGATAAGGCACCAAACGCTGATCGTTGTATTGTCCAAGCGCTCCAGCAGCATACACGGCGACAGAAACAGCCTCTGCCTTTAGACACTGAACCAACACCGGTAAGGCTTCAGGCAACCGCCTTGCCCCAGCAATTTGTATCGCTACCGCACGAACATCATCATCACTATCCTTCAGTGCCAGCATCAACAAAGAATTTGCTGCCGCACAATTCAACGATTCCAACACGTACACTGCGGCGACCCGTTGCTGAAGAGGCCCTGACACCAACACCTGCTCAAGGCTATTTAACCCCTGATATCGATCTAGGAGTTCAAGAGCTTCTGCCGCCACCTGCCGTACATCGCTGTCATTATCCTTTAATGCTGCCAGCAAAATTTCTCTTCGATTTGACTGCATCACTTCCCCTTCAACTCAATCACCTTAAGTAGATTTGTCGACCCCGGCTGCCACAGTGGTGCGCCTGCAGTCACGACAATTCGATCTTCTGCTGTGGCAATATTGCGCGCCAAAACTTCATGCTGAGCTCGGCTAAACATCTCATCCGTATCATGGCACGCCTCGATCAATACTGGCGTTACCCCCCAAAGTAAATTCATCTGCCGACAACTCAGCGCATCCGGAGTTAGAGCAACAACGGGGCAGGGAGGCCTAAATCGCGATACACATGAAGCGGTAAACCCCGATTGAGTATAAGCTAAAATAGCCGAAGCCTGTAAATCACGAGCCAACCAACCAGCGGAGCGGCCAACGGCCCATGACACCGAGGGGGGATCAACTTGATCTGTCTGTTTCATCTCTAAAGCATCACCAACATGTGGCTCCGTTGCCCGAGCAATTCGATCTAAAACCTGTGTCGCTTCGACGGGGTAATCACCCGATGCGGTTTCATCTGACAACATCAAGGCATCCGTACCATCATAAATGGCATTGGCAACATCGGTGGCCTCCGCACGAGTCGGACGGGGACTACTCACCATGCTAGAGAGCATTTGAGTCGCGGTGATCACACTGCGCCCCCTTAACCGCGCACTGCGAATAAGTTGTTTTTGCAAGACTGGAACGGTTTCAAGGGGAACCTCTACGCCAAGATCGCCGCGAGCAATCATCACCCCATCAACCACATCTAGAATCTCATCAATATTTTCAACTGCTTCAGGTTTCTCAATTTTTGCAATGAGTTTAGGCCGAAATTCAGCACTCGCTATCAAAGCACGAATCTCCTTCAAGTCGTCAGCCTTACGCACAAATGACAACGCGACAATATCAACACCCTGTTCAAGGCCGAACATGAGATCAGCACGATCCTTGTCGGTAAAAGCGGGGATACTCAAATCACTGGATAATAAGTTAACGCCCTTACGCGAATAAGCAACACCGCCCGTAATGACAACACACTCCACTCGAACGCCAACAATTGATGTCACACGGAGCTCCATTAAACCATCGGCAATCATAATCGCATCACCGACGTGGACATCTGCATGCAATGAAGAATAATCAACGGGCAAAGAGCTTTCTTGTTCCTGATCGCTAGCACACAGAGTTACAGGTTCGCCCTGAACCAACTTAACACCTGACTCAGCAACCATGCCGAGACGTATTTTAGGGCCACAAAGATCTTGTAAAATAGCAACAGGCTCCCCATGTTTATCCGCAAAGCTACGAATAGACTTAATTAATTTGCCATGTGACAGATGGTCACCATGGGAAAAATTGAGTCGAGCGACATTCATTCCCGCCTTAATCATAGATGACAACACATCATCAGTTGATGATGCAGGACCGACTGTACATACAATTTTTGTCCGTCTCATAATATTATCTCCACTGCAAATTTTACAAGAAAAGTGATCGTCTGTTTCACTCTCAAATTGAGTACAATAACTTTTTCACCAAACAATTCATACGCCAATAATATGCCACATTACGTTAAACTTTCACTGCATCTTCAATTAAAAGCATGCTATAAAGGAAATTGGCTTTTTTTTAATACAGCTGCCACGGCCCTTATTGAACGATTCAAACGTTCATCAATCATCCTTTTACCGTAAATAGGCGACTTACCGATGGCTCAACACCGCACTCTGAACCTTCTCGCAGCAATCATCTGGTATGGCGGCAGTATTATTCTGCTGCTAAAATCGGCCGATTTAGTCTGTGCAGCACAACAAATTCGCCCTGCGGAGTACTGCCACTTGCTCATTCCCAGTTTCGGTTTCCCTATCGGTGTCCTTAAGGGGTATACCTTCTTCTCCCGTGCTTGTAATAAAAACTTGAACCGTATTGCCGTGCTCACAAATCCTAAACCGTGGCAGTGCTACAGACCACGATTTCTTTTTTTCCTGACCCTAATGATTGCCTTCGGTGCCACACTGTCTCGCGTATCACAAAACAATTACTGGTTACTGTGTGCTGTTGCAGCATTGGACATCAGCTTATCCACTGCATTGCTGACAAGCGGGCGAATGTTCTGGAAACGTAAGGTCATCAGTCAAGAGCCGTCACAAAAATCAAACTAACTCACTCTGCAATAAGTGGATAGCGACCAGCACTTTGTGTTAGTGCCTGAAAAACCTCATCACTAAAGCAAACAAAAACAACTCGGCTCAATGTATCACTACATCGGATGGCATTCCACACTTCACGCATGGCAATTTCAGCAGCAATTGCGATAGGGAATCCATAAACACCACAACTCACTGCAGGGAACGCAATCGTTTCAATTCCACGTGCTATCGCAAGCTTTAAACTTTCGCTATAACATGAAGAGAGTAACAATTCCTCATTATTTTGCCCGCCACGCCAAACTGGCCCCACGGTATGAATAACAAAGGAGGCAGGCAAATTGTATCCTTTTGTTAGTTTTGCACAACCAACTTCACACCCCCCTAAGGTGCGGCATTCTGCTAGAAGAACTGGCCCTGCAGCTTGATGTATTGCACCATCGACACCACTACCACCTAAAAGGCTCGGATTTGCTGCGTTAACGATGGCATCAACCGCAAGCTGAGTAATATCGCCTTTAACAATCTCTATCCTATTCATCATCGCCTCACCAGCTCAGAGCCTGCCAAATTCCAGACCAGAGCTTCACCCCCGATAAATAGAACCACCTCACCTACAGATGAAGCGGTTCTATCACAACAACCCGCAGCAACGTTACTTTACGTGACAACCACTACACTTCGTTGGCCCATTTTGGATTTTATGACACCCTTTACACATAGTATGGGCTTTACTCTTACCCAGATCTAATGGCCCTGGAGTCGCATCACCATGACAAGACGGGCAGCCATACTTCTCACCATGAACAGCATGAGTTAGAGTGACATTAGCCTTATTATTACTAATAACAATAATTGTTGAGACCGCTACCTCTGGTACTGATACCTCTGGTACTGATACCTCTGGTACTGATACCTCTGGTACTGATA
>MAXR01000259.1:0-7091 GCA_001751155.1 Desulfuromonadales bacterium C00003068
TTTCAGCAGGTCACCCAATGAACCAAGTCCTGCCGTTGATGGTTGTTCGGACCATGATTTTTCGGTCACGACCTCTTCAGCACCTGCTGGCACCAATGAAATACGACGTTGCTCACTATCTACCTTCTCCACGGTAACAGACAACTCTTGGCCAACAGTTAGGACCTCACGTGGGTGGTTGATTCGCTTCCCTTCACCGAGACGAGAGATATGAACTAAGCCATCAATCCCCTCCTCAAGTGTTACAAACGCACCAAATTGAGCAAGACGAGAAACCTTACCTGTTAATTGTCGACCAATTGGAAAATTAACCGCCGCAGTAGTCCACGGATCGGCCAGCGTATCACGTAAGCTAAATGAGAACTTATTCTCAGCCCAATCAATGCGCTTAACAATCAACTCTAATTGTTGCCCCACTGTTAACAACTCTGACAAATCTTCAACACGGCTATAAGATACTTCAGAGATTGGCAACAACCCTTCAATACCACCAATATCAACAAAAGCACCAAAGTCACGAACAGAGGTCACTTCTGCGTTAACACGATCGCCCTCTTTTAATGTTTCCTTTAATTCATCCTGCTTGCTTTGACGTTCCAGTTCAAGGAGTTCACGCCGCGACACAACAACATTACGGCCTTGCTCACTATACTGACTAATTTTAACGGGGAATGATTGGCCAATTAACTCTTCAGGGTTATCTTGACGACGCAATGCAATTTGCGAATACGGGCAGAAAGATCTAACATTGCCGGGCAGCATAATCTCATAACCACCCTTAATCTCTTTTTCCACGCGACCATCAACAGGAATACCGCTGCGCCATGCTTCTTCAAGTTGTGCAGCACCATGACTTCCGCCACCAATACTAAGAGTAAAACGCATCTCTCCGCCAGCACGCGACATAAAATAAGCTGAGATCTTATCGCCAACAGCAACGGTTACCTCACCAGATTCGTCCTGCAACTCTCTGACATCAAGGACACCTTCGCCCTTTTGACCAACATCTAAAAACACCCAATCTTTACCAATCTGTAAAACAGTTGCCAGAGTTTTTTTGCCAATCTCAAGTCGCGTCGTCTCACCCATGCTCGCTTCAAGCATCGCGGCAAAATCTTCGTTATCCAGTTCTTCTTCAAGGTCTAAGTTTTCATCATTCATGCTAGTCATCCTTACGTTATAGGGTCAAATATGGTAGATAAGTAGAATTAATTTGGATCGTAACAAACAATAAGTTCAATGGCGCACACCATAACATGTTCAACAGTTTTTTCATTATGCTTTTAATCCTTTCAATCGAGCAAATAGAGAATTGAATATAGCAATGGATAAGATTCAACTTCACAGCAAAAATAATTGGCAGAACTCTTTTCTCGTGTTCATCAGCCTAATGATTGTTGCCTTTAGTTTAACGAGCTGCGAACAGCGTACGATAACGAGAATTCCTAACGATGGGGTTATTTTGGCTTTTGGAGACAGCTTAACTGTGGGAGTTGGAACCCCGCCTACAACCGACTATCCAACAGTACTGGCTAAACTGAGTGGCCGTATGGTAATCAATTCGGGGGTATCGGGAGAGGTCACAGCACAAGGGTTATTTCGCCTACCTGAGGTGATCGAACAAACTGACCCTCAGCTAATTATTTTACTTGAAGGGGGGAATGACATTCTGCGCAATAAAGACCATCGACAGATAAAGCAAAACCTTGCTGCGATGATTGAGTATGCTCAACAAAATCATATTGATGTTGTTTTAGTCGGCGTACCAGCCAAAAACATTTTATTTAGTGTCGCACCATTTTATAACGAGCTTGCCGAGGAATATTCGCTGGTTTATGCAGAGGATCTTTTGAGCAACTTGCTACGCAACCCGCGCTATAAATCAGATGCGATCCATCTCAACCAACAGGGCTACGGTATTTTAGCTGAATCGATACACGAACTATTAATATCGCGGGGTGCGTTGCAACGAAACACCACGGTGAGTGAATAACTGATCAACAGAGAACAACGTCCGAGCCACTCACATCTGCTTTACGACTTCGATTCGATTGCGCTAAAACCAGTGCGAACAATTCAGCCAACTGCTCTACAGCCTGCACCTCTTTTGTTGAATAGCCATCATCTTTATTGGCTAATGCAACCTGGCCGATCACTTGTCCACCGTAGGTTACTGGTACGGCCATAAAATGTTTAATCCCCTTCGTTACCCCAGCAGCGAGGTGTTCAACATGCAATTTTTCAAGGGAATTAAAAAATACTCCACCAGTACTATCATAGACGGCGTGAAGCAATGAACCTCGACCTGTTGCCAAAGCAAAAATAGTTCGAAACCCCTCTTTTATCTCTATATCATCAAATAGCTGCGTTGAGCTCCACAACACCTGCTGTTCATTGCACAACCGTTCAGCAACAAATCCCTCACTGCTACCCGTTAAGTTACGTGCGTAATCTAAAAGTTCTTCGGCAACCTGTATTTCGTTTTTTCCGTACTGTAATATCGATTGAGACAACAAGGCCAATCGACTATTTAAAGCTACTTCCCACTTCAGAGCTTCCTCAAAACGTTTACGCTCCGTCACATCTTCAAAGCATTCAATACCACCCGCTATCTCACCATGTTCATCACGAAGATAATCAGCATTTTTACTAATGGTTAGCACCGATCCATTTTTATGGCGAATGGTACACTCACGACCTGTGATTGGTTTTTTTTGTCCACTATCAAACAAACCACAATGCTCCTGACAAGGTGCCTTAGCAAACAAAAAACAGCTACTACCGATCATTTCAGTTGCAGAATAACCTGTAATCAATTCAGCGCGCTTATTCCAACTGGTAATAACCTTATCGCGATCAACGGTAAAAATAGCGCTAGGCACTACGCGCTTAATCAAATCACTTTTTTCACGGGTAAAATTTTGATGAACCCGGCTCTCTTCAAGATCTGTCAATAACAGTCTAAATTCTTGCACGAGGCCACCCATCTCACCTGTACTGGGTAAGGAAATAGGAAGCACGGTGTCACCACTGTGACGAAAATGATAGATGGCGTGAGAAAGTTGCTTGAAAGGTTGCATAACCATATGTCGAACTGTTGTCCCCATAAACAAAGCCAACAACATGATCGCGACCAATGCCAAACTTGATGCATACACCATTGTTGTACGGGTATGCATGTAGAGATAACGTGACAAATGAACTTGCAGCAACACCACAGGCTGATGTTCTAAATCTGAAAGCTTGGTAAATGCATCGAGCCGTTCGCTAGATACTTCATCAATGTAAACTGGAACATCAGCCGTTATTTGCTCTAAAATATGACGCTGACCACCACCCGCAATCGAAACCAAACCAATATCGAGGCGATTACGGCGTGCGAGATTATTAATGTATGAAGTATCTAAGGGGCGACAAAATAGAATTGTGCCAAAAGCTTCACCACTACCATCACTTTTTTTTATGGAGCGCACCGCTACCATCTGCAAGCCATCATCGCTTTGAAATAATCCACTGAGAGAACGGTTATAGTTCGCAGCATAGATCTTCAAAACATTATCGTACATTGTAACAATGAGCGGTTGCTGGGTTTGTGCGACAAGATCGAACCGTTTTCCATAGAGTAACGAACCTGTCAAATCATAAATTCCAACATAACTCAAATGATTATCGACCAACATTTGATCGACATAATTGCTTTCAATATAAGCTGGTTCAGCAGTTTGAATGTAATCACAACTATCATCCCAATGAGCATAATCCATGGTAAAGGTGTTCAGAGAATCTATTTCGCGATCAATACTTGAGACAAGACGCTGAACATGATGTGTCGCTTCTTGATGCTCCAGAAACACATAACCAGGCAATACAAAATATGAATAAGATAGAATAGCGACCACAACTGTGATCAGCATAAAAACAGCGTAAGCGATCAATAATCGTGTTTTTAAGTTCAACCTTAATCCCATAACAATCATTTGACTTTCTTCATAACAAGCACGTGTTAGCCTATCTTTCACAATAAAACATATTAAGCAATAAGAGTACCAACNNNCAAAACAAAACTATTGAATTGCAATAACTACCTAAAATAATAAAGAATAATCATGACGGCTAAATATAACTAGATCTATAATAATATAAAAGCCCGACGGCCTTAACGGGTTATTTACCCCAACGCAAGACAAGAAGAACGCGCACAATTGGGGTTTACCTTTATTTCTATAGATTGGTTGATGAAAAAAGTAAAAAAAGAGGGGGACCAAACTGGCCCCCCCCCTCTTTTTTTACTTTTAAATTTAGCTAACACATTATAGCAATTAGCGACAAACAGATTTTATAGTACTACCAGTATGGGGTCCTTGCCCAGCATAGCGGCCATCAAGAAAATAAAAACGTTGTTCACTTCCACCCTTAATATACTCACTATGCAGTCGAATTTGCTTCCCGTTATTACAATGTATACACACCCGACCATAACTGCCATTTTGCGGAGCTGAAGACCACTCCATGCCATCGCATTTAGAATAAACACCGCCACCACCAGCCTGAGCAACACTGGCTAGACCCAAGATTAATGCAATAAAAATCATTTTTTTCATTTAGTTCCCCCTCCCATTTATGGTTAACGATTCATTGACCATATTATAGTTAGAAATTTGTGTCGACCAGAAAATACTCACTAAGCCAGCCATGCAACCACAACAACAGCTTGCCATGACATTTAATCTTTTGGACAATAAATAAATATGCTGTTACATAATAAACAGGTTTTATCCTTAATCTTAACAGGAGAACAACATGACACTTTATGACCAACTTGGTGGCGAAGCTGCTATAGATGCTGCCGTAACAATTTTTTACAAAAAAGTGTTAGCTGACCCACGAGTAAATGGCTTTTTTGAAGGAGTTGACATGGATCGCCAGCGCCTTATGCAAAAAAACTTTTTAACCCTCGCTTTTGGTGGGCCGACAAATTATACCGGTGACGGGATGAAACCAGCACACCAGAAATTGGTAGATAAAGGCTTAAACGATCAACATTTTGATGCCATTATCGAGCATCTCGCCGTAACATTAAAAGAACTTGGAGTCGATGACGCTCTGATCCAGCAAGCGGGAACGATTGCTGAAACAGTTCGTAACGATGTGCTGTGCCGTTAACATTTAAAAACCGATGTGCCTGGTGTAGTAATGATCCACTCTATATCGCCTATCACGATTTAGAGTGGGGAGTTGCCGTTCATGACGACCAAAAACTGTTTGAGATGCTCAGTCTAGAGGGCGCACAGGCAGGGTTAAGTTGGCTTACTATCTTAAAAAAACGACACAACTACCGACTCGCATTCGATAATTTTGAAATTTCAACTATCGCCAACTATAATCAATCAAAAATCGATCAACTTATGGCTGATGCAGGGATCGTTCGCAATCGTCTTAAAATTGAGTCCGTCATTAAAAATGCTCGGGGAGTATTAGAAATCCAACACGAGTTTGGCAGTTTTGATACATTCCTATGGAATTATGTCGACGGAGTTCCGATAAGAAATCAATGGCAAAACCTCACAGATCTACCTGCTAAAACTGAACTCTCAACGCAGTTAAGCAAAGACCTAAAGAAACGAGGATTTAACTTTGTTGGCCCAACCATCTGTTATTCACTGATGCAGGCGATTGGAATGGTTAATGATCACCTCGTGGATTGTTTTCGCTTTGAGCAAACATAAAAGGATAAATAATGTTTTTAGTTGATAAGCCCTATATTTCTGACATTTTGAAAAACACAATTAAGAGTTGCACGATCCCAGTGGTTGGCACTGAGATCGCTCATCAGTTAGAGCTATACAAGGGCACAAAAATTCTCAGCGAAGAACAAGCCATCGCATCAGCTCAAAAGCAAGAGAACCCTCAGCTCTATTTAACGTCTGAGAATTCAATCAACTGGATTGCACAACATTTAGCATTGACCCCGCTACCTGATAAAATAAATCTATTTAAAGACAAATTGAGATTTCGACAGCTGATCTCACCGCTCTATCCAGACTTTTATTTTAAAGGGGTCGACATCAACGAGTTGAAACAACTTGATTTTGATACGATTCCAACACCATTTATCTTAAAACCCTGCGTTGGTTTTTTCAGTATGGGAGTCTATAAGGTTACCAACCGTAATGATTGGAACCGCTGCATTGAATTGATTTTTGATGAGATCGAACAGGTAAAAAATCTTTACCCTCTCGAAGTTCTTGATACTCGATCTTTTATCATCGAAGAGTGTATTGAAGGTGATGAATATGCCGTTGATGCCTACTTCGATTCAGCAGGAGAGCCAACGATTTTAGGGATATTTAAACACACCTTTGCATCGCAGCAGGATGTAAGTGATCGCGTTTATACAACCTCAAAAGAGATCATTGAAAACAACCTAGAAGATTTCACCCAATTCATCACTAAAATTGGCCAACTAGCTGACGTTAAAAACTTTCCGATCCATCTTGAATTAAGGCGTCGATCAGATGGTATAATATTGCCGATAGAGGTTAACCCGATGCGCTTTGGTGGCTGGTGTACAACAGCTGACACCACATTTCTCTCTTATGGGTTCAACCCCTACGACTATTATTTTTCACAAAAGAAACCTGATTGGAGCGAGATACTCACCGGCAAAGAGGGCAAGCTTTACAGTATCATTGTGTTAGACAATTCAACGGGGGTTGGTGGCGAAGAGATTGCGTCATTTGATTACGAACAATTGTTGCAAAAATTTGAAAATCCGATGGAACTGAGAAAAATTGACTATCGAAGTTATCCCGTCTTTGGCTTTTTAATCACCGAGACACGGGTCGATAATTTTACCGAGCTTAAATACATTCTAGATTCAAACTTAAGCGAATTTATCACCACGGTAAATTAAGACGTAACTTCATAAAACAAGCTCTGTCCCGACAAAACAACAACGCATCGGGGCAGAGCTTATGATCAAATAGCTAGATAAGTTTTCCCGTTAAGCCATCACCGTCAACATCAACGATCAAAACCTTGACACATTGCCCTGCAAGGGGCTGATCTGACTCAAACACAACCTGTACATA
>MAXR01000259.1:7118-9194 GCA_001751155.1 Desulfuromonadales bacterium C00003068
TTCTTGATATATTCCTGTTTTTTAAGCTCGCCTAACTGGCGCAACCGCGTCGCTCTATCCTTAGCAATGGCTGGGTCAACATGATCCTTCATCTTTTCTGCTGCCGTTCCAGGACGTTTGCTATACGGAAAAACATGCAAATAATGGATCGGTAAACGATCAATCAACTCAACAGATTGTTGATGCTCCTCATCCGTTTCACCGGGGAAACCAACAATGAGGTCGATGCCGATTGAGATTTCAGGCGATCTTTCATAAATGTTCTGTAAGCAACGGTAGAAATCCTGTCCAGTATAGTGACGATTCATGCGCTTTAACACTGTATCAGACCCCGACTGTAACGGGATATGAAGATGTGAACAGACCCGTTTAGATTGACAAACGAGTTCCACTAGTTCATCGGATAATTCCTGTGGTTCGATAGAACCTAAACGGAGCCGATGAAGCGATGTTTGGTCTAGGATTGTTTTTACAAGAGTGGTCAACGTGAGTGCCACGCCACCGTCACCTTGCAGATCTTTGCCATAGTTACCAATATGGATACCCGTCAAAACAACTTCCTGATAACCATTTTTGATCAAGGTCTTAATCTGATCGATCACTTCAATTACAGCAACAGAACGGCTACGACCTCGGGCAAACGGGATGATGCAATAGGAACAGAAAGCATTACAGCCACTCTGTATTTGGACAAAGGCTCGACTATGTTCGAAGAATGACGCAATCTTCAAATTAGGACAATGACTCGCTTGAGCAATATCACCCACCTGAACCTTCGCACCCTGCCCATTGAGCAAAGACAAAAAGTTCTCTTTTTCCATATTGCCAATAACCAGATCAACACCGGGAAGTGCAGCTAATTTTTGTGGTTGAACTTGAGCATAACAGCCTGTGGCAACAATGCGACAGGTTGGATTAAACCGCCGAGCGCGACGTACCAACTTACGCGATTGAGCGTCCGTTGCCGATGTCACGGTACAGGTATTGATCACAACTAGTTGCGCTCCCTGTTCAAAGGGAACCAGCTGGTAACCATCCTGAATCAATAACTCTTCAATCGCTGCCGATTCAAACTGATTGGCTTTGCAACCAAGAGTGACAACACATACTGATTTGATCACTGAATCCATCCTCCGCCAATCACAGCATCATCCTGATAGAACACGGCCGACTGTCCCGGAGTTACGCCAATTTGCGGTTGATCAAAAACAACGCGCACGCTGTCCTGATTATCCGTGTAAACCGTGGCCAATGCTTCATTGTGACGGTAGCGAATTCGACAATCGACTCGAAGTTCATTTTCCACTAGCGGTTGCGACCAGACAACATCACTCACCAACAACTCGGTTGTTTCAAGGAACTGTTTCTCGCCAACGACCACCTGATTCTTAATGACATCAATCGACACCACGTACAAAGGCTCACTCCAGCCGATACCCAGACCTTTGCGTTGGCCAATTGTGTAACGATACGTGCCACTGTGACGCCCCAACACCCGTCCATTGACGTGAACAATGGCACCGCCCTGAGGCAACGTTAACGGTTGGCTTTGTAAAAATCTGACATAATCGTTATCGGGAATAAAGCAAACATCCTGACTTTCGGCTTTATGGCGAGCTGAAAGATTCAATCGTTGAGCAATCCCTTTTACCTGCTCCTTAGTTGTATCCTCCAAAGGAAACATCACTCGTTTTAATTGCTCAGCCGTCAAAGTAAAAAGAAAATAACTTTGATCTTTTTTACGGTCACGGCCACGGCGCAGCACGGGAACATCGCCTGAGTGATCAATGCGTGCATAGTGGCCTGTAGCGAGGAAATCGGCTCCAAGTTCATCAGCAATCTGCAAAAGGTAACCAAACTTCATATGGCGATTACACAAAATGCACGGATTCGGAGTGCGACCGTTCAGATACTCATCACAAAAATTTTGCACAATGACGCGATCAAACTCTTTTCGACAATCAAGACTATGAAATTCAATTCCTAGCTCGTTGGCAACCTGACGAGCATCCTCATCACTAGACTCGTGTTCAGCACCCGATAGCAGACGCATATGCACACCAACAACTTCATAGC
>MAXR01000260.1 GCA_001751155.1 Desulfuromonadales bacterium C00003068
ATCATGGTAAGGGCAATGACCGCGAGGGTGATTTGGTAGGTTGTATCTGAGATCAGTGCTAAATCCGTTGCCCCCTTAAGGAAGACGAATGAAAACTCACCGGCTTGAAAAAGCAAGAAACCGCTGAGTAGGGCGATGCGTAGTGGATTCCTGCACAGCATTGCTGCTAAAGCAGCAGCTAGAAATTTGATAACAATGACAGCCAGTGTCACCGCGAGGAGTAGCGGCCATTGGGCGATGACCAGTTGAAGGTTGACCAACATGCCGATTGAGACAAAGAATATGGCTAGAAAAGTATCTCTAAATGGCAAAATATCCGATAACGCTTGATGGGCATAAGGTGATTCAGCTAACGCCAGACCCGCTAAAAAAGCACCGAGTTCAAGGGATAGGCCAACTTCACCGGTGAGCCAGGTGGTGGTGAGAATCAACGCGAGGATGGTGATGCGAAACAGTTCTTGCGAGCGAGACTTGAGAATACTTAGGAGTAGCGGTTGTAATAAAAATCGGGAAAAGATAAATAAGCCGATTAGTAGTGCCGCGACCTTACTAAAGGCAATGAGTGAGAAACTTAATGCTTGGCCAGCAATTAGCGGTAAGGCGATGAGGAAAAATACCACCGCTAAATCTTGAGCAAGGAGGATGCCTAGCGCCATGCGGCCGTGGACGGTATCAATTTGTCCACGCTCGTTGAGTAGTTTTAGCACAATGGCTGTCGATGAAAGAGCGAGTGCCATTGCCAAAGGGATGGCTGCTTTCATCTGTACACCAAGAGCTAGCGCGACACCGATAAGGGCTGCGCCGCTTAAGGCCATTTGAGCAAGGCCGCCACCTAAAATAAGGTGTTTAAGACGCATTAAGCGAGACACGGAAAATTCGAGTCCGATGGTAAATAACAGTAAAATGACGCCAAATTCAGCGATCGCGCCGACATCTTTGACATTCTGGATGAGATGGAGACCGTAAGGGCCTGCAATCATGCCCGAAACGAGGTAGCCAATGATGGGTGATAGCCGCAGTCGGGTAAAGATAAGAGCACTACCAAGAGCTAAGACCAGAAGTATTAACAGTTCGAGAAGAAATGAGTGCTCAGCCATAACTATGGGGGCTTTCTCTTGTTGGATGGTTGAAAAAAACATTATACCGTAATGGTAGCGGGTTGTCGTTAAATCAAAAAGTTTGCTGCGCTACACTAGCAAGCTGTCGGACTTTACAAGAACCTACTGCGAATCAGCTGGACTTGCCCCATATTCCCGTCCATTTTCGACAAATAGGCTCACTATTCGCTCTCAAATGGTCGAAAATCTGGTCTCAAGCCAGCTGCTTCTCGCTACGGCTCGTCAAGCCCGACAGCCTGCTAGGGTGAAAGGCGTTTGTTGTACTGTTTTATATCGATTTATGATACAAAACGGGGGCAATATTTGAACGAATCATAAAAGCTAACTATTTGTTTTTTCACAGGAAGGTCGATAGCGTTATGCAATTAACAATAATCCTTGTCGTGGCTTATTTAGTCGGAGCCATCCCGAGCGGTGTGGTGTTGACTCGCATTGCTGGTGCTGGTGATGTTCGCCAGTCGGGCAGTGGGAATATTGGTGCGACAAACGTCTATCGTGTTGCGGGGAAACGTCTCGGTATTTTGACTCTTGTAGCTGACATGCTCAAGGGCATGTTGCCATTGTTGGCGATGAAGCTCTGGGGTGGTTTTAGTGAACAGCAGCTTGCACTGGTGGCCGTAGCTTTATTTGTTGGTCATTGCTATCCGATTTACCTCGGATTCAAGGGTGGTAAAGGGGTGGCTACGGCATTAGGGATTTACCTTGTTCTTTCCGCGCCATCGGTTGGTGTCGCTTTGTTGGTTTTTGCTGGGGTGTTGTGGCGTTGGCGCTACGTGTCTCTCGCTTCGATCTGTGCAGCAGCGGTGATCCCATTTATGGTCTACCTGTTTGGTAGCTCCCTCCCCGTCGTAATCGCAACTGTTTTGATTGCCAGTGGTGTTATTTACCGCCATTCTTCTAATATTCAACGGCTAAGCAATGGTACCGAAACCAAATTTAAAGGGTAAATCTCCCGCCTCTGCTGAGCAGGCAGATGGCCAATTGTGGCGACGCCTGTGGCAATCGGTGCTGGTTTTTGCCCTGTTTATTGGCATTCCTGTGCTGGTTTTTGCTGTGGTTGTTTTGCGGCCTATACAGCCAGAATTCCTTAGCACTGAAAACCCTGATGGCGTTATCATTACCATTAAATCGGGGCAATCGGTGGCGCAGATNNGCCAAAGGTGTGATCACTGATCCGATTATCTTTCGTTTGTTGGTGCGGTTAACAGGCGAGGGGCGAAAAATTCAAGCGGGAGTTTATCGCGTTCAGGGTGCGAAGTCGGCTCTCGATATTTTACAGATTCTCGTTGCCGGGAAAGTGGAGTTAGTACAATGTACCCTCCCTGAGGGGATGACCGTCGTTGAGGTGGTTGCTTTTTGTGCACAGTCTGGTTTGGGTGATAAGGCCCGTTATCATGCCTTATTGAAGGATGAATCCTTTCGGCAAAAGCTGAATGTCAAGGCTTCCACTCTCGAAGGCTATCTGTTTCCTGAAACCTACCGCTTTGCTCCTGGAAGTTCTGAACGAACAATTTTACAAGTGATGGTCAGCCAGACACAGCAGCACCTGACCAAATCACTTCTTGGCGCGGCAAAAAAACGTGGTCTGAATGAGTTCCAGCTTTTGACCCTGGCGTCGATTATTCAAAAAGAAGCTGGCAATGAACAAGAGATGCCACGCATCTCGGCGGTGTTTCATAATCGTCTCAAGCGCGGCATGAGGTTGCAGGCTGATCCGACGGTTATTTACGGGATTAAGGATTTTAACGGGAATTTAACCCGTAACGATTTGCGTACCAGCAGCCCTTATAATACCTACANNGGGATTAGCTGCTCTGCACGCTGCCGCTTATCCTGAAGTCGGAAACTATCTATACTTTGTTGCAACGGGTGAGGGCGGTCATTATTTCTCGCATACCCTCAAAGAGCACAATCGAGCCGTTCGACGCTATCAATTAAAACGCTAATCTCCCCTTGTCATCTCTGTGAAAAAGGCATAGGCTACCCACCTGCAAGACGATACCCATCTGCTGAGTGTCGCCTATCGAGACTTGTTAATAAGGTTCGGAAGGTACCTATCACCTAGCCTCCCTTTACGTAATATCCTGTAAAGCCGAGACCATCTGATATCTATCTAACGACGAGTTTATCAGAAGGAGTGCTGATGACTTCGCGTTTAGTGCCAGAGTTGCTGTGTTGCCTGAAAGAGGGTTACTCACGCAAACGATTTGTTGAAGATTTAATGTCTGGGTTAATTGTTGGCGTCGTGGCCCTACCGTTAGCCATCGCTTTTGCCATTGCATCGGGGGTGAAGCCTGAACAGGGTCTGTTCACCGCAGTTATTGCGGGGTTTCTCATCTCACTATTTAGTGGCAGTCGGGTGCAAATTGGTGGACCAACCGGTGCGTTTATTGTTGTTGTTTTTTCCATTGTTCAGCAGCATGGTTATGCTGGTTTAGCGGTTGCTACCATGATGGCGGGAGCACTGTTGATTGTGATGGGTGTCTGTCGTTTAGGTACGGCGATTAAGTTCATCCCCTATCCGATGACCGTCGGTTTTACCAGTGGTATTGCGTTGATTATCGCCATGACCCAAGTTAAGGATCTATTTGGGCTTAGGCTAGAATCTTCTTCAACAAGTTTTGTTGATCGCGTAGTGCTCTACTCTCATAATCTTTCGACGTTTTCTATTGAATCCGTTGTTGTGGGCGGGTTGGCGTTAGCAATTATTCTTCTCTGGCCGCGTGTGACTAAAAAGATCCCTGGCTCTATTGTTGCGCTGATTGTAACAACGGTGATTGTTCAGGGCTCTAATCTCCCTGTTGAAACTATTGGTAGTGCTTTCGGTCAAGTACCAACGATGTTGCCACGGCCTCAGTTGCCCCATTTTGAGTGGGCCATGATCCCTGCTTTAATTTCACCAGCATTAACGATTGCGCTGTTGGCGGCGATCGAATCACTCCTGTCGGCCGTGGTTTCAGATGGCATGACGGGGCACCGCCATAAATCCAACATGGAGTTAGTTGCGCAGGGGATTGCGAATATGGTTTGTCCGCTGTTCGGTGGTATTCCGGCGACGGGAGCCATTGCACGAACGGCAACCAATGTAAAAAATGGTGGTACAACGCCTATTTCTGGATTAGTCCACGCGTTGACATTACTCATGATTATGATGGTGTTTGGTCGTTGGGCCAGTCTTATCCCTTTAGCTACACTAGCCGCAGTCTTGTTAGTTGTTGCCTACCATATGAGCGAGTGGCGCCACTTTGTGCGCTTATTTCGTTCGCCACGTAACGATATTTTTGTGATGCTGACCACCTTTGCATTGACAGTATTTGTCGATTTAACTGTTGCTATTGAGGTCGGCGTAGTGTTGTCGGCGTTACTGTTTATGCAACGGATGGGTAGTGCAACACAGGTTCGCCACGTGAGTGGTCAGGGTGTTTTAAATTTGGATGAAGAGCAGGAAGATGATCGTTCGATTTCGTTGTACAAAATTCCTCAAGGGGTTGAGGTGTTTGAAGTGCACGGGCCGTTTTTCTTTGGTGCGACCAATCAGTTTAAAGATACCTTGAGTATTATTGAACAGCCACCCAAGGTTCTCATCTTACGTATGCGTCATATCTTTACGATTGATGCGACGGCTATTCGTGTTTTGGAAGATGTCTTCGAAAAAACAGACAACGATAACACGCAATTGATTTTGTCAGGCGTTCAGGACAATGTGTTGACGAAGCTAAAACGGACATATTTATATTCTGAGCTTGGCGAACAGCAGATAGTTGGTGATATTGATGCCGCGCTCAAACGAGCGCGGGTGCTGTTGGCTTTGGCTGAAGTTGATGACGAGATCTCTACTCTTTGATTTTATTGCGTTTTTTAAATTGAATCAGCCACTCTTGCAGTTCCCGTTCTTCGTGCTCAAGCTCGAAGGGGTTGATCAGACCACGATGCGTGGCGACTGAAACGGCTCTGTTGCGTGGGTTGAAGGCATCGCCCACTTTTTCCGTTTGAAATTGTTCTTGGTCAATACTCAGCTTGTTGTACAGTGAGTTGAGCCGGCTTTGTACCCCACGCCGAGAGAGATAACGCCGCTGGGCGATCAGGTTATCTGTTAGTCCAAGTGAAATATCAATGAGCGCTTCGAATTCAATATCGGAGAGAGCCGTTTGACTGTGACCCGTTCGACCTTGAACTTTGCGTACATCGGGGTCAATCCAGCATTGTTCATCAATTAGCACGGTGACAACAGCCGAAGCGATACGGCTCTTAGTGTTTGATTTTAGGATGTAACCGTAAACAGTTTCTGGCGGTACAATTTTTAGCAGCGAGCGCACGTACATCTCATCTTTAAATTGACTCCAAAAGACAATCCGTGCTTGGGGCTTTTGATCCCAAAGTGCCTTGGCAAAATCAATACCATTCAATTCGGGCATTTGAATATCGCTAATGACCAGCGGGTTTTCAACTTCTAACGCCATTTCAAGGGCAGCCTGACCATTTGGTGCCCGAGCAATAGTGAAATTGGCTAGGTCAGAATCAGCTAAAAGCTGCTCAAGAAATTCAAAATCTTTGGGGTTATCTTCGGCGATAATAATTTTAAATGCTGGCATGGTGTCTCTCCGTTATAAATTGTCGGCTACTGATTCCAGCGGTGTTTATGTTGTTTCGGTATAGCTATTCAGCATGATGTGCTAGCAACCCCCATATCAAGGGACACATGAACCCATCCATGGGGTTTGTTGCCGCCGTCCATGGCGACAAACACCCTTGACATGGGGGTTCCCAGCACAATGGATGGTGTGCTGAATAGTTACGTTTCTGTTTCATCATTTTTGTTATGTTCCACTGATACTTCAAAGCGTGTTCCCGTGGAAAAACGGGAGGAGCGCCATTCAACCGTCGCGCCAATAGTTCGAGCACGCTCTTGAATATTGTGTAGACCACGACCTAGAGCATCCTTTGATAGGGTGAATCCGCAGCCATTATCTTCAACCGATATGACGATGTGTTGATTTGCCACATCAAAGTTGACTTCGTAGCGTGTCGCTCCAGAGTGACGATACACATTATGCACGGCTTCAACAATAATACGATAGAGCTGAAGTTGAACCGATTTCGACAGAACAAGTTCTTCAGCTAAGTCGGAAGCATAATAGTTGCTTTCGACACTGTGGCCATTGCCATTTTGATGCGTTTCAATGTGAGATTGCAGTGCTGCATTGAGTCCTAATACGTCAAGGGTTTGTGGATGCAGATCATCCATGACTTCCCTTAAGTTATTGATCGACCCCTGAAGTTCGGTTTCGATTTTCATTGCAACTTCTGCGCATGTTCCCGATTTAAGTTCTTGAACGTCCCGTAGAATGTTTGAGAGGTCTGAAAGGGTTTGGTCGTGCAGGTCACGAGCAATCCGCCGTCGCTCCTCTTCTGCTCCTTCGAGTAGTTTCTCGGCACCGACAACACGAATCAGCTTGTCAGCCATGTTACCCAGTGAAACGTTGAGATCATCAAGTTCATCGCTGATTGTTTCGGGGGCGGTGCTCAGGTCGCGCTCGCCACGCAGTAGGCTACTTGCTCCAGACGAGATCAGTTGGATTCGGCGTAAAATTCGGCGGGCGAAAAATAGCGATAATAAAATCCCTAAAACAATGGATGCGCTCATGACAATAAGGGAGACCAGGGCCGTTCGTGCAACCAGTTCATCAATACTTTTGTTTTGTTTTCGTTTAATTTTCCCGCGTTGGCTGCGCGCCGTTTCAATGAGGGTGATCACTTTAGGACGCATGACCGAGAGGGCAGAGAGAAAACGTTCAGTATCAATGCCCTCACTCGGATCGAGGTCAGCAACGGCTTGATTTAATACGGTAACTGTTTCGGGTGGCACTTTTAGGTGCGCCAGTGTGTGATTGATGGCCCGAGAAAGGTGTGCGTAAAGTTGATCCATCTCTTCAAGGCGTGGCGCATTAACGACGAAATTACGCCGCAATGCCGTAGATAGCGCATGGATTCTCTTTGCCGCAAGATCAGCCTCGGCTAACGAGATGAACACCTTAACGAGGTCGTTCGCCTGACGGCGTTTAACCGATAAATCCCAGTAGGAATACTGAAGAAAAATCAGTAAAAGTCCCATAATTAATAGGACGGCTGCTGGGGCCATTAAGATTTGGTGTTTGAGTTTAATACGCATGGGGGAAAGCTAGCATAGGCGCTTTAATTACGCACTGTGCGAATGCACAGTGCGTAATTGTTAATCTTTGTGTGCCCTGAGTTGCGGCGGCAGTGGTGTTACCGCTGGTGATTCGACCCGTTGTATTTATTCAAGGATTAGTGTGGTGAAAAATAAGCCGTTGCCACGTTGAATTAGGAGGCGTTGAACCCGCTCATGGTTGTCAGATGAGACAGCCTTGTTGAGGTCAGATTGGCTAGAAATTTGTTGATTGTTGTACTCAACGATCACATCGCCAGGGAGCAATTTTGCTTGTTCTGCAACACCGCCAACAATAACCGAGGTGATCACAACGCCTTGCTCGGCTTGGATGTTCAGTCGCCTTTTTATCTCATCGCTAAGGTCCATGGTTGTGATGCCGAGAGGGTTGTCGCGAACAGGAACTGTTGCAATCTTTTCTTCAGCATTTAGTTCACCAATGGTCACCATGATGTTGAGGTTCTTGCCATCGCGGTAGACACCGATATTTGCCGTGTCGCCAATAGCAATGTCGGCCACTAAGCGTGGTAGGTCGTTGATGCTCTCAATCTTGTGTTCGTCGAGGGTCATGATGATATCGCCCCGTTTTAATCCCGCCTGTTGAGCCGGAGAGTTTTCAGTGATGGAGGAGATCAGTGCGCCCTTCGTGGTTTCGAGATCAAATGAATCAGCGAGATCTTTGGATACTTTTTGTATGGTCACGCCTAGCCAGCCACGTGTGACATGGCCTGTGGCTTTGAGCTGGGGTAAAATATTTTTCGCTGCATTAATGGGAATCGCGAAGCCGAGCCCTTGTGCTCCGGAGACGATGGCTGCATTAATGCCGACCACTTCACCGCGCGTATTAAATAGTGGCCCGCCAGAATTGCCAGGGTTGATTGAGGCATCCGTTTGGATGAAGTTATCGTAAGGGCCTGCACCAAGTACTCGACCTTTGGCCGAAACAATGCCAACGGTTACCGTTTGTTGGAGGCCAAATGGGTTGCCAATAGCCATGACCCATTCGCCAATCTCAAGTTCGTCGCTGTTGCCAAGGGTTACCGTTGGTAACTTTTCGTCCGTTTCAATTTTCAACAGGGCAAGATCGAGTTTTGAATCAACCCCTTGTACTGTCGCCGAGAAAATCCTGCCACCAGCGATTTGAACTTTGATCTCATCGGCATTATCAACGACATGCTCATTGGTCAGAATATAGCCATCATCTGAAATGATGAAACCTGATCCGAGTGATTTTTTTGGGTCGTGCGGGCCATTGTACTCTTGCAGGAAATTTTTAAAAAAATCTTCAAAAAAATCACGGTGAGTCAATGACGGTTGCTGCTCGCCGGAAGGTAGTTGACTGGTTGTGTAGTGACGTACTGATATTCACTACAGCTGGCTTTAACTGTTTGGTCAACGCGACAAAATCAGGCGTGTGGCTCCAACCTATCGTTGGAACTAGAAGTATTAAGGCCAAAACAACTCGATATAAGGTGGTCCGTTTCATGCAGTTCCTCCATGAAATTGAATGTTTATTTGGCCAAAAAATAACATGTAACTCTTTGAGTGCAAGCACTATGGTTGTGTTATTGCTATTTCTGACTTGGTTTAGGTTCTGGCCCATCCACGGGGAGGCTGATTGAGAATGTGCTGCCGACATTAGGCGTTGATGTGACCTGAATCGTGCCGTTATGGGCATCGGTAATCCCTTTTACGATTGCTAATCCGAGGCCTGTGCCGCCAGTGGTGCGATTACGTGCTTCGTCAGTGCGGTAAAAGCGTTCAAAAATATGGGGCAGATGCTGGTGTGGAATGCCAATGCCGTTATCACCGATCTCAACGATGACCTCAGAGTCTTGGCGGTCGACATCAATAGTTACAGTGCCACTAACATTGGTATAGCGAATGGCATTGCTGATCAGGTTAAGAAAAAGTTGGCGTAAACGTAGATCATCACCACGAATCAAAATCTCTTCATTGACCTTGTGGCTTAATGTTACCTCGATATTTTTTGATTCAGCGAGGGTTCTGCCTTGTAGATAAAGTTCTTGTAACAGGTCGCTTAAGCTGATTTCACGAATTGATAGTGGCAGCTCACCAGATTCACTTTTAGCGAGGGTCAGCAGATCTTCAATGATCCGGCCCATCCGTTCTATCTCTTCCATATTCGATTGGAGGATGTTGCGCATCTCGTCCGCAGTTTTTGCCCAGCGCAAACCAACTTCAGTTTCACCACGCAAAATCGTCAATGGTGTGCGCAGTTCGTGAGAGGCATCGCCTGAAAATTGTCGAATCCTCTTTACCCCCGATTCAAGGCGGTCGAGCATGGTGTTGTATTCTGTAACAAGGGCGTTGGCCTCTTTGCAGCTTTCGGTGGAGGAAAAGCGGAGGCTGAGGTTGTTGATGGTGATTTCGCGGCAGCGTCGTGTTAGGTCAATAAGTGGGTTGATGCAACGGTTGACACGCCAACTAAACAACACAATGATGGCGACGAGTAACAAAATGTAAGGGATGATGAGGGGTAGGAGTATCTCGAAGTTTAGTCCTTGGTTCGTAGCTATTGTTCCCGCGTTAGCAGCAGCTTTCGCCACGCGGGAAGAGTAGGTAAGGCAAACCACAGCGCTGGCTGCCGAAGTGACAGCCAGCGCGAGGACGGCCCAAAGTATCAGGCGATTTTTTACAGAATGGGGCAGGAACAATTAGTCCTCCTTTAGGACATAACCAACACCACGGATCGTGTGAATAAGCTTTTTGGTGTGGTCTTTGTCAACCTTCTTACGCAGGTAGTTAACGTATACATCAATGATGTTGGTAAATGAATCGAAGGTGTAGTCCCATACGTGCTCAGCAATCATAGCGCGCGTTAGCACTTGATTTGGATTGCGCATGAAGTACTCAAGGAGGCCATACTCTTTAGCTGTAAGGTCGATGCTTTTGTCCGAGCGCCATACTTTATGAGTCACTGGGTCAAGGCGTAGGTCGGCAAAATAGATCTCGGCACCACGATCTTTAGCACCACGACGTACCAGCGCTTTAACACGGGCCAAAAGTTCTGCAAAAGCAAAAGGTTTAGTCAGGTAATCATCGCTACCGCTGTCAAGACCAGCAACAATATCTTCAACACTGTCTTTTGCTGTCAGGCATAGTACTGGAGCAGTGATCTCTTTGCTGCGTAGCTCTTTAATGACTGTGAGGCCATCTTTTTTTGGTAGCATTACGTCCATAAGGATCAGGTCGTAATGGTTGGCTTCGGCCATACTGAGACCCTCTTCACCGTTGGTCGCAATGTCAACACTAAAGCATTCCTCTTCAAGTCCACGCTGAATAAAACTAGCGACTTTTTTTTCGTCTTCAACGACTAGAATCTTCATTGGTTAGTACTCCTTTATCTGCAATCTCTTGCGATTAATAGTATGCAACTCACGTTGCAATGTGAAAATAAATTATCGTGATGTGCGATGCCCTATTTTAATTTCAATTTAACTAAGACCTCATTTGCCGTCTCTTCCACTGCCTTTCCCGTTACGTTAATAATGGACCATTTTTGCTTGCGGAAAAACGCTTTTGCTTGTTTTAACTCTGCCTCAACTTGTTCAAAATCGGCGTAAGCAGTACGCGGGTCTTGACCGAGGTTGCGTAATCGTGATGCGCGAAGTTCAACCAAACGTTCAGGGTTAATGACCAGTCCGATCACCCGCTTATGGTCGATGCTTAGCAGCTCCTTTGGCGGGTCTATACCACTAACTAAAGGGATGTTCGCCACTTTCCAGCCACGGTGAGCAAGGTAGATCGAAAGTGGTGTCTTGCTTGTTCGTGAAACTCCGACAAGAACAATGTCGGCCTTATTTAAAAAGCGTGTTTCTTGACCGTCGTCATTGCGCACGGTAAACTCGACGGCATCAATACGGCGAAAATACTCTTCGTCAACACCATGTAGCAGTCCCGGTGTTTCGTTTGGTGTTGCACCGAGAAACTCAGAACAGCGGATAAGTAACGGTGTCATAATGTCAAAGTTTGTCAGCCCTAACGCCTCACATTCGTCGTGAACCAAGCGTGAAAGCTCGCGATTGACCATTGTGTAGATCACCAGCGCGCGCTGCTTAACCGCCGCATCCAGAGCTTCATAAACCTGATTTTTTGTGCGTACATTGCTAATTCGGTTCAATTGGACATCTGTACCACGAAACTGTGTTAACGCGGCGTTAACCAAGTTTTCGGCAGTCTCCCCCGTTGCATCGGAAAGGAGAAAAACCTTAGGACCGTTTATTTGATCTTGTATTTGTCTATTCAAAATATTGTCAATTCATTAGCCTTTTTAAAGACTGTATCATGTCTGAACAGAACTGCAAGCCTCATTAGGCTAAAACAGACAACTTAATGGGTAGAAGTTTAAGTCTTATTTGGTATGCTGATACCAAGTGAGGTATTTGGTTCATTAGAGCGATGAAAGTTAAGCGTAGTTGATGATTGATTGTCAAGGTTTTTTATTGCCTTTAGCACAGAGCTTTGTTACATAAGCGAAATGACTGATAAATGGCTTGAAATAATGTTACGTGTCCCGGTGTCCTCCGCCGATCTTCTTTGCTCTGAGTTGAATGAGCTTGGCAGTGTTGGTGTTGTTGTCGAAGAGCGATCATTGGATACGTTTATTCCCCCCGATCCAGATGAAACAGATAGCGATATTTTTACGGTGAAAGCTTACTTTGAAGATTGTTCGCGCCAAGCTGTTTTATTGCAGGATCTTGAATTGTGCCTTCAGCGGCTCGCGCTGATATATCC
>MAXR01000261.1 GCA_001751155.1 Desulfuromonadales bacterium C00003068
CCACTACTTTGGTGGTGTTGGCGGTGTTTATCCCAGTAGCGTTGCTTGATGGTATGACCGGCCAGCTTTATAAGCAGTTTGCGGTAACCATCGCAGTTTCAGTTTTTATTTCCTGTGTGGTGGCGCTGACATTATCGCCGGCACTGGTGGCTTTATTACTTAAGCCAGGTCAGGAAAATAAAAAATGGTTTTTTCGGCGATTTGATCAGTTCTTTGAACGACTGACATGTGTTTATCTTGTGGGAGTGCGTTTTCTGCTGCGTCGATTTGTAGTTGGACTGGTGTTGATGGTTGTCTTGCTACTCGGAGTTTGGCAGTTGTATTTACATATTCCTACAAGTTTTGTCCCGCCCGAAGATCAAGGCTACCTGTATAGTGTCTACCTGCTTCCTGATTCAGCTAGTCTCGATCGAACATCACAGGTGGCCGAGGAGGCCGCTAAAGCGTTTATGGGTCACCCCGCCGTGGAAGATGTCGTTGAGTTTAGTGGTTTCAGTCTTCTAGATAGTCAGAATAAGTCGAATGCTGGAGTGTTGTTTGTTTCTTTGAAAGACTATGAACAGCGTACTACGCCGGAGCTACAGGCTTCCACTTTACTTGCTGATGCTGGTGCTCAGTTGTCTCAAGTGCGTCAAGCTCTAGCTTTCTCCGTAAGTCCACCGGCAATCCCTGGGTTAGGGGTTACTGGGGGAATCGATTTTTGGATTCAGAATCGCGGTGATGGCGGTGTTGAAGAATTAGCTCAATCGATAAGTACTTTTACCGCAGCGGTTAGAAAAGAGCCGTCGTTGGCGGGGGTCTCATCGATGCTCAATCCCGCGACACGGCAATTATTGGTTTCGGTAGATCGTGAACGGGCCGCAACCCTCGGGATCCCATTACCCGAAATTTTCACTAGTTTGCAGGCGATGTTCGGGTCCATGACCGTCAGCCAATTTAATAAGTATAGCCGTCTTTGGGATGTTGTTTTTCAGGCTGAAGGGGACTTTCGGAATCATCCAGAAGATATTGGTAAAATTTATGTGCGAAATAACCAAGGTGAAATGTTGCCCCTTGAGACTGTTTTGACGACTCGCTTTGTGTCTGGCCCCGATGTGGTAAGTCATTTTAACGGTTTTGTCGCGGCGAAGGTGACTGCTCAGTCGGCTAAGGGGTACAGTTCAGGTCAGGCCATGGCGGCACTTGAAAGGGTCGCTTCTCAACATTTGCCTGAGGGGTACTCCCTTAAATGGGCTGGTCAGTCTTATGAAGAACGACAGTCAGGAAATTCTTCTGCCGGTACTTTTGTGTTCGGGTTAATCGTTGTTTTTCTGATATTGGCTGTGCAATATGAACGATGGTCGTTACCATTGGCCGTTTTGTCTGCTGTTCCTTTCGCAATGTTTGGTGCTTTGATGGCAATCTGGCTGCGTTCGATGGAAAATGATGTCTACTTTCAGATCGGACTGCTGACCCTCGTCGCTCTCGCAGCGAAGAATGCCATTATGATTGTTGAATTTGCTTCGCAAAAGCGGGCCGAAGGGCTTTCTATTACCGATGCAGCACTTGAGGCAGCCCGTTTGCGTTTGCGCCCGATCGTGATGACTTCTCTTGCATTTATTCTTGGTTGCATTCCGTTGGCGATTGCCAGTGGAGCTTCAGCGAACAGCCGTCATTCAATCGGTACCGGTGTCATCGGTGGCATGCTTGGGGCGACCCTGCTGGCGACCTTTTTTATCCCGCTATTTTATGTGTTGTTGCAGAGGTTCAGTGAACGTTTTTTTGCACCTAAACATCTATCGGCCAATACATCAGGGGAGAATAAATGATCCGTCTATTGAGTTATTTATGCTGTGTATGTCTGTTAGCGGGATGCATGATAGGGCCTGATTATTATCGTCCACAGATTGATATCCCCGAAGCGTGTCCGCTGGAATTATCTCAGGCTCAGCAGTATTCAAATAACCACTGGTGGCAGCAGTTTGGTGATGCTCAATTGAATCACCTGATTGAGGTTGCGTTGGAGAAGAACCTTGATCTGTTAGTGGCTGCTGCTCGGATTGAAGAGTTGTCGGCTCGTCATGCGGGTTCTCGATCTGTGATGTGGCCACGCCTAGATGGTCAGGTCGAATGGTCACGTTCCTCTACCGCTGGTCAACTTTTAAACCAGAATTCTTTGGCCCTGAGTAGCAGTTGGGAACTCGATTTGTGGGGTAAATTACGTCGGAACAGCGAAGCTGCCACTGCCGAACTTGTTGCAGGAGAGGCGGGGCGNNGGCGCAGCAGTTTAGTTCTCTCTTTGGTCGCTCAGGTTGCCAGCAACTATCTTGATCTTTGTCTCCTCGATCGCCAGTTGACAATTGCGCAAAGTACCGCTGCCTCACGCCATGAAGTGTTGCAATTGATTCAGTTACGTCTTGATGCTGGTTTGGCGACTTCTCTGGAGTTGGTGCAGGTTCGCTCTGAATACCAAGCAGCTCTGGCCGTTATCCCCCAGCTTAAGTTGGCGATCTCAGAGCGAGAGCATCATCTTTGTTTGTTGCTCGGGCGCAATCCTAGCCCAATAGAGCGTGGCCTCACTCTTGACCAATTGTCGATACCTGTCGTTCCCGCTGCACTGTCGGCGCAACTTTTACTTCAGCGACCGGATATCTTTGCGGCCGAAAACTCCTTGATTGCGGCAAATGCTAGAATTGGCGTGGCCAAGGCGGCTTATTTTCCTGCGATTAGTCTGACCGGTGTATTTGGTGGGGTGAGCAGTGAACTCTCTACGTTGGTCACGGGATCTTCAAAAACATGGAGCTTGAGTGCTCCACTGAGTATGCCTATTTTTAACGCTGGTCAAATCAAATCTGAGGTGGAGATTGCACAAGCACAGAAGCAGCAGGCGTTGCTGGTTTATCGCCAAACAGCTCTAACCGCATTTCATGAAGTCGCCGATGCCTTGGTTCGCCAGCAGTTGACGAATGAGCGTTTGCTAAATCTTAGAGGGCAGCTATTTTCACTTCGGGAATATGTAGAATTGGCACATCTTCTTTACGATGAGGGTAACAGTAGTTCTATTGAAAATCTTGATGCGCAACGTAGTTTATTTAACATCGAGTTAGATTATGCGGCAGAACAAACAGCTCTGCTGCAGTCTTTCGTTGAGTTGTACAAAGTTATGGGCGGAGGTTGGCGTGTTTGCGACGAAATATCAATGAAATGAACGGCCTGAACTTACTGTCGCCGGCCATGACGATTAACTCCTTGTTCTGGCTTGTGGCACTATAGAGTGGTGTGCTAATTCGTTACGAATTGTGTGAATATCCGAGTTTTATTTAATAGTATTTGTCTAAGGGTTTGACTTTAATTTTTTAGCGTGGTGTAACTAGTTGTTAACTTAGTAATTTGCTTGATATCGAGTAGATAACTTTAATTGAAAAGGGGGATAAGATGTCCAACGAAAAAGTTAAGAAACAAGATGCCGAGGCAGAAGTGATTAACGAGCAGCAGGTTAATGAAGAAGCTATTGAGTTAACTGAAACGCTTATTGTTGTTTCGCAAACAGAAATTGATGCGATGATCCGCAAACGGGTTTATGCGGCGATGGCTCTTGGTCTAGCCCCGATTCCTCTTGTCGATCTGTTTGGGTTATTCGCTCTTCAGATAGAATTGGTCCGTTCTTTAGCCAAGAAATACGAGGTACCATTCAAGGATAATAGAGTCAAAAGCCTTGTGGCATCTCTTGTCGGCGGGATTGTTCCAGTCGGGGCTGCGCCTCTCTTTGCCAGTCTTGTTAAGGTTGTTCCCTTTGTTGGATTCACGACCGGAGCGGCGAGCATGAGTATTTTAGGTGGAGCTTCGACCTATGCCGTCGGTAATGTCTTTGCCAAGCACTTTGCCTCGGGTGGGACCCTGCTCGATTTAAAAGCGGAAAAAGTTCAGGCTGGCTTTAAAGAGCAGTATGAAAAAGGTAAGGGTTATGTCTCGACGTTGAAGAAGAAGTCCGTGACTGAAGATGCAGATGTCACAGAGGCGGAAGTAACGGCAGCGGAATAATACCCCTTTTGCAGATACGGCAGTGCCATTGGCTCAAGCGGTTTCTGTAAATAAAGAGAACAGGTTTAAACGGGGGGATTTCATCTCCCCGTCCTTTCCAAATACCGATTTTTGTTTCAGATACGAGGCATCGTCGCCACCTTGGACGGATGTACTTGGCCCCAGTGTTTAATTTATAATGCTATATATTAGGATTTTTTATGTCGAGCTTTACGAAATATCGTCTTTCTCTAACCAGCTTTCAGCGCGAACTTTGGTTAGCCCATGAAGCTTTGCCTGAACAACATCCTGGAATATCATGCGGGGGGAATTTTTTATTAAATGGTTGTCCCGATTCTGAGTTAATCTCTGAAGCACTTGCTGCCATCCTGCACCATTTTCCTATTCTGTCGGCAACGCTGATTCAATCAGAGCAAGCGTTGCCTGTTTTTGAGATGGGGGTCTATCCAAAGCCTGATTTTCGTGTGGTGGATGTAACGAAAGAGGATGATCCGCAGACTGCCGCACAGCAATGGTTCGAACAGTTCAAGGAAGAACCTTTTAGCCCGCTGGGGGGGACGCTCTGTCGCTTCGCGCTGGTTCGTATCAGTAAAGATCTCAGCTGGTTTGTTAATCGTTTTTTCCATATTGCCGGTGATGGTGCTTTCGGAGTCTCCCAGTTTAACTTGATGACAGAAGTTTATCGCGATTTAT
>MAXR01000262.1:0-890 GCA_001751155.1 Desulfuromonadales bacterium C00003068
TATATCATCCGCATTTACATCCAATTATTGTTAACTTTTTCGAACATTGTAAGAACATATCGCGAAAATTTACGAACATTTAACTCTTTAGGCCCCAAATAGACCCAGAAACCAAGAGATATTGGAGGTCGTGATGGCCAGCGCCAGCAAACAGATTACCAGAAATGCGGACATCCCCGCCGTAAATTCAAGCTCCCTGTCCGATCTCGAAACCGCCCGCGTTACCGCCGCTCTGAACGACAACCGATTGGAGTTGTTCTACCAACCAATCGTGCGTTCGGGCACCAACAATTTCGTAGCTTTTTACGAGGGGTTGGCCCGCATCAAAATGCCCGAGGGCACCATAGTTTCCGCAGGTCAATTTATGCCATTCGTCGAAAATACAGCCCTTGGAAGCCGGCTTGACCGTTGCATTTTACGCTTGGCTTTGCAGCAATTAACCAACAATCCAGACATCCGCCTGTCAATCAACATGAGCGTACTTTCCATGAAGGATTCCGGGTGGTTAGGCATTCTGGAATCCGCTGATTCAGACATTTGTGAGCGCTTGATTATCGAGATAACCGAAGGCGCAGCCATGTCGGATGTCGAACTAACCACCGCCTTTATGCACCGCGTTCGCCGCAAGCATTGCAGCATCGCACTGGACGATTTCGGAACTGGCGCGACCTCGTTTCGATACTTCAAAGATTTCCTGTTCGACTTTGTCAAAATCGACGGCTTGTTCATCCGCGACCTGGGTTACGACAAAGACAATCAGGTCTTGGTGCAAGCCCTAATAGACATAAGCAAACACTTCGACATGGTGACAGTCGCCGAATTTATCGAAACTGACGGGGAGGCAGAAATGGCAGCCAAGCTAGGGATCGACTGCTTGCAAGGGTACCTGA
>MAXR01000262.1:948-2674 GCA_001751155.1 Desulfuromonadales bacterium C00003068
GATCGAAAAATCGCTGGATAGTGTTACGACTTATCCACAAGCTTGCTAAGTTGATCCTGCATCTGGGCGAGCTGCGCTTTCAAATCACCTAGCTCAACATCCGACGCTTCTTGGCCAGTGTTTTGTGTGGCAGGCTCTGCTTTGTCAGCAGCATTTCCCGTTGAAGGCGTAAACATCCGCATCGCACTGTCAAACCATTCCATGTTCTGCCGAGCCAACGCCTCGAATCCGGCCATTGCTGGGTTGCCAGACGCCGCACCTTGCATCTGTTCACGAAGGTCATCCTGATTTTTCGCAAACACCTCCATCGAGGCATCCAGATACCCGGGTACAAACCCCTGCACAGAATCCCCGTACAAACTGATTAACTGGCGCAGGAACTTTGTGGGCAACATGTTGTGCCCTTTGCTTTCCTCTTCAAAGATAATCTGGGTCAAAACGGAACGGGTAATATCCTCGCCCGATTTCGCGTCCGTAACCACAAAATCCTGCCCTTCGCGCACCATTTCGGCCAAGTGGTCCAATGTAACGTAACTGGATTTTTCGGTGTTGTATAAACGGCGGTTGGCATATTTCTTGATGACAATAGTATCTTCGGTAGTGTCGTTTTTATCGGCCATTACGGAACCCTTACTGATGACGCCCTGCGCCCTTTGGTGGTAACAATCTAATACAGTATTTCGCAACTGCAACGAAAATATCGCATGCGCGAACACGGCACAGCATGTTAGAGTGCTGTAATTAGCAAATTCAGGGCATAAAATGGCGAAGAAAACTCCCTCTCCTACCAGAAAAACACCACCTTTGGGCGCACCCGAAGAACGGTATCTGGATTTGTGGGAAGAGAATATCCAACTGATCGCCGCCAATGGCCCTGCGCAAAAGCTCCAACGTTCGGATGACTGAAAATCCCCGAAACCGGATGGGGTATCCTTCTCCGCTAATCTTCCATTTATACGCTGCGGCAATCGGATACCAAAGTGCTATTGCAAACGCGATTAAACCAGGCCCTACCGAATTCGACTGGCAGCCCGAACTTGTAAACCAAGTGGCATCCATCGGTGATCTAAACACACCAAAACTTTATCAAGCCGCATTGATACGCATGCGGGCGATGTTGTCCGGGCTGGAAAAATGGCAAACACATCCGTATCAACGGACGGTCATCGACCCGCCGGTGATATGGTCGCAAGGATCTTCACGGTTGCTTGATTTCGGGGGTTGCCCAGAGGCCACGAACCCCGCTGGCCCTCCGGTGCTTGTTGTCCCGTCCTTGATCAACCGCGCCTATATTTTGGACCTGAACAAAAACTGTTCATTACTCCGCTTTTTGGCCGCGCAAGGGTTACGCCCGTTGCTATTGGACTGGGGTGTACCAGCGGATGTTGAACGTGATTTTGACCTGAATTCCTATGCTACACAGCGATTACTACCAGCCTTAGAAGTTTCCCGCGGCCTAACGGACGAGCCAATCGGCATGTTAGGTTACTGTATGGGGGGAACCTTGGCTGCGGGCGCACTATCCCTTCACAACGATGATGTAGGCGCATTCGTAACGATAGGATCACCGTGGGATTTTTCTGTCAGCAAGGGTGTCACGGCTTCATTGCGGACAATGGCGGCAGGACTACAAACTGCGGAAATGCTCGAAAATATCGGGCAGGTTTTCGGGATGATACCGACTGAATTCTTCCAGCAACTATTCGCGCTGATCAACCCGATGCAA
>MAXR01000263.1 GCA_001751155.1 Desulfuromonadales bacterium C00003068
CTTGCATAGATCATTGAATGAGATAAAACTTCTTGCCACGACCGATCACTTAACAAAACTGCCCAACAGAAGAAGCGCAATGGCAGAATTGGAAAATGAAACAATTCAATTTAAACGGAACAATACACCTTTTACCATCGCCATCTGCGATATCGATAACTTTAAATTATTCAATGATAAATATGGTCATGATTGTGGTGATTTTATCTTAACTACAGTAGCCGAATTCATGCGGTCCACAATAAGGGAACAAGACTTTCTAGCCAGATGGGGTGGCGAAGAGTTCCTATTTGTGTTTCCAGACACAAATAGTGCCGGCGGGAAGATCATTGCTGAAAAAATTAGAAAAGCTATCGCCAATGGTAACTATAGGTATAAAGNNCGCTAACTATAGATATAAAGATTTAGAATTAACAGTGACAATGACTTTCGGTGTCTGCGAATTTTGTGATTCTTCAATGGCTGTTGAATCTTGTATAAATAGAGCTGATGCCGCTATGTACAAAGGAAAAGAGAGTGGCAAAAACTGCGTAGTGCTGGCTAACCTTAATTAATTTACAGCACGATGCGAACATAACCAATACTTCAGCCAATGATAGTTATTATTCACTGGTTAACGTTGATCACATCCCAAACCCGAAAAACGGGACACTACCCACATTAAATCACACAAGCATTCTCTCACCGCAATAGATCGGGACAGCCCTGATGAAACGGGTGACAATCCAGTCGTTATTATCTCTGTTACAACATCCATTCTACATAAAAACGTCTATCAGAAGCAAAACAAACGCAACTGCTTTTCACAAACGACCTCTCCAGTAATCATTTTTCATAGACAGTAAGCGCTTTTCATGACAACCTGATTTAAACAATCAAAAAGGAATTCATGCAAATGACGAATTATAGCCAAAATTCACAGCTTAAAACTATTTTTCATGGATTTTCAACCTTGGAGGAAGGCGCTACCCTTGCCGGGTACGCAGCCCTGATCAAAGCCCACAACCTCAGGGTTCCCCTACCCGACACTCTGTGCGCTATCGGCACAAAACATAAGAAATTCACACAGGAACGTTGGCAGATTTTCACTCCAAGGCATAAGCCGGAAGAATCACTTCATGGCCATTTGACTTTCGCGCTGAAATACGAAGGGGTTGATCTAGCGGTGTTAAATGCTTTGTTCCAAGAGATTGAGGCAAACAAACTTGAAAGGATCATCCGCTCAGAGCCAACCGGAAGCTATAGCCGCAGGCTTTGGTTCCTTTGGGAATGGCTGCGCGGTGAACAGCTCGACATTGCGAATGCAACGACAGGAAACTTTGTGCCCGTTGTGAATGACAAACTGCAGTATGCAGGCAAGGCGGTCCACTCGCGGCGACATCGTGTCAGCAATAACCTGCCGGGAACGCGTGACTTCTGCCCTCTTATTCGCAAAACAGAGAAGCTTGAGCAGTTTATTGAGAGAAATCTATCTGCAACCGCAGTCAAGAATATTGGCCAAATACACCCAGACATTCTAGGTCGTGCCGCTGCATTTTTACTTCTTAAGGACTCAAAAGCTTCCTACACTATTGAAGGGGAAAACCCACCGCATAGCCGAATTGAGCGTTGGGGCCGAATTATTGGCGATGCTGGAAAACGCAGTCTCAGTATTTCAGAGCTGGAACAGCTGCAAACACTAGTTATCACCGATAATCGCTTTATTCAATCAGGGCTACGCACAGAAGGTGGTTTTGTTGGTGAGCATGATCGGGAAACTGGTATGCCGCTGCCGGATCACATTTCAGCAAAAGCCGAAAATTTGGACACCTTGCTCTCTGGCTTAATGGAAACCTATACCCTTTTAGAAAAGAGCGACTTCGATGCGGTGTTATTGGCATCAATTGTTGCTTTTGGTTTTGTTTTCATTCATCCATTCGAAGATGGAAACGGCCGAATACATCGCTATTTATTTCATCATGTTCTGGCAGAAAAAGGGTTTGTGCCAAAAGGGTTAATTTTTCCAGTATCCGCTGTCATTCTGGGAAAAATTGAGGCATACAGGAAAACTCTGGAACATTTCTCCAGACCGCGCCTAGATTTTATTGAGTGGCGCCCGACAGAGAAAAACAATGTAGAAATTCTCAATGAAACAATCGACCTATATCGTTATTTTGATGCAACGGCACAGGCAGAGTTTTTCTTTGCTTGTGTTGAGGAAACGGTGAACAAAACGCTACCAGATGAAGTGGAATATCTGCAGAAATATGACCGTTTCAATGAATTCATCAAAAACTACATCGACATGCCAGATAAGCTCGCTGATTTGCTCATTCGATTCTTGTCACAAAACAATGGAACGCTTTCCAAAAGAGCCAGAGCTGGCGAATTTGAAAAGCTGACAGATCCTGAAATTAAGGCAATTGAGCAAAAATTTGCGGAGATTTTCACATAAGGGGAAAGCGCCCTCCTTAAAAACCAATCAACCCCTTTTAAAAATGCGTGTAAACCAGCCCTCTGGGGTCACCGTTTGGCCTTTAGCCTTTTCATCTTCAAGACTTTGTTTATAATTTTTATACCAGCGACCAAAATTTTGATCTTCCACCATAATGTGTTCGATCAGCCATGCATTAAGATATTCGCGTAGCTCGTGAATACGGTCATCATCCCATACGTGATCACTGGCAATACATTCAGCGACTGTTATCACAAAACCATCATGAATCTCACGATGATGATCTAATTCCGAATAATCGCCCTCTTCCATCAGTTTTTGCTCGGCCGAAAAGTGGGCAAAAACATAATCCGCTAATTCGTTCAACGTTTCGTCAATGGTTTCAAGTCCCAGATATTTGACGAGGAAAAAAAGATGCTTGTGTTGGCTATCAACTTCGTCAATGCCAGTATTGTACTCTTCTCGCCATTCAACAACGGCACATCGTGGTTTTAAATCAGCTGACATCATCCACCTCCTGAGCGTGCAATTCCCTCAACGTGAACATGCACTATTAAGACTAGCATAAAGCTCAAATTATCATATCAGGAAAACCCTATAGGAACTTGCCTGACGAGCTCAACTTGCCCCTTTTAATGTCCAACCTCTTTGCCTTTGCTAGTTTCACAGCGAATGATCAACTAACCATATGGTAGCGTTAAAAATCGACACGCAATCCAAGTACAATGTTGTGGCTAGAAAACTCGTAGTCAACGTCGCTATCAAAGTGTGGATCTTCAGTGGCAAGGTAACGATAATAAACGACAAGCTGGTAAGATTCACCCACCTCGGCCGCAACACCAGCACTAAGCTGATAGCCAAGCACCGTATCATCACGACTTAAGGATTTAGACCAACCCGTAGCAAGCAAGTCATTTATTTCCACCTTGCTGACTCCAAGGCCTGCGCCAACAAACGGGGTAAACTTACTTTCGTTTAAAAAATCATAATAGCCATTCAACAACAGAGACTGATTTGATATAGACCCCTTAGCATCCACATAAGCACCTGAAGAATTCTGGATTTTATCGTAATCATTTTCCTGAAAAACAAACTCACCTTCAAGCCTGAGGTTATCCCACCTGTAACCCGCAGCAGCACCATAAACCGGACCCGAATTAAATTTGTTATTAAAGCTGCTATTGTATGGCGAACTTCCTGAAATATCCTCGACAAAAGAAGCACCAATGCTGCCCCTTACATAAGGTCCGCTTGCCGCAACAGCGACACTTTGAAATATTACAATGAACAGACAAGCTAGAACTATTTTCACATTCGATCCCATCTTAAACCTCCAAAGAATTTGCCATTGAACTAACGAAGACATTAGCAGAGATATCTTAAGGATAACAATATGTCAATTAAATCACACAGATGGTACCTGTGCCACAATCGAATCTATTGAGTTCCGAATATCGCCCTATGCTTTTCAGTCCACCTCATTATTCACCAAAGATCCCCATAAATGAACTTGGACTTACGGTCAGTAGACCGTAGGTCCTTTTTTTATCCGTATTCAGTCATCCTGAAATCGGCCCGTAGTGGCATAAGCAGCCCTCCCCTTTGACTGTGCGTGTTCAACCCTGCAATGACACATTTTGTACCGACCCTATAGCGGCGACGCCAAAATGGTTCAATTTGCACCAAAACGGCTCCACTCAACACAGACATGAATGACCAGAAGCTTGCCGACTTGAACACGCCCTTTCAGCTTCAACCAAACAATGCATAATACCTTTCGCTGCATATCCTTATTTGGCTTGGGCCAAGCCATAAAATTCGCGACATCAATCAGATAGT
>MAXR01000264.1 GCA_001751155.1 Desulfuromonadales bacterium C00003068
AAAGGTAATTCGACAAAAGTGTGAACTTTGACGGCAGAATCGGAGACAACAGTTAACCGACCACGAACATACTGTTTCCTCGGCCCAACCAAAGTAATAATCTGCCGAATTCTTGCTTACCAAAAAGCCAAGGCCCTGACCGATTCAAGCGGCAGGGCCAATTGTTTTTCAAGTATCGGGATGGCATCAAAGCAAACTCGACTGCCTGGATCGCCTTGATTAACGCATGGCCACGGCAAAACCGGCCTTCCTATAACCTGCGTATCTCTGACGTGCTTCGCTGGCCAGATCCTGGTCGTAAACTTCCGCAAAATCAATCACATGGCGAAAATGACCCATAAATTCAAAACTGCATGGTTTTCCCATGATAAGAATTTCTGCTCCATGGGGATTATGTTCGTTAACTTCAATAATAATAGACTCATCGAGACAATCGACCGCACCGTTATTATAAGCATGGGGAATAAAAGAACCTTTATGCCAGGTCCACATAAAACGATCTAAGGTCACAGCCTGGTTTTCGTCGCTTACCGTAATCAGAATTTTGTTCCCGCTATTAAAAAACTGTTCAGCCAGCTCACATAAATGCCTGGCTTTCTCCGGTCGTTTAAGCTTAACGAACTCGACCTGGGTCATCCTCTATTCACCTTTATTGCAATAAGGTCAAGACAACAGCAACTACGCCTTAGCGAAATCGTAACCGCGATCGAGAGCCTGCAGGTTAGCGGGAATAAATCGCTTATTTCTTTCAGGAATAACGATATCTAGAGCCTGTTTGATGCTGTCGAGATTCACCATGGGATTGAGAGCCAGCAGTGCTCCAAGCATCACCATATTTGCCAGTTTAACATTCCCGACTTCGGTAGCAATTTCATTGGCAGGGATAGCCAGCGGAGAGATGTCGCTGCGTTGATGGTCGCTATCATCAATCAAAGAACTGTTGTAGATACAAAGCCCGCCGGAGCGAATCCGAGAATAATACTTATCCATTGCNNTACTTATCCATTGCATTCTGATTTAGAAGCAAGACATTACTTGGCTCCCCAACTACTGGTGAACCGATTTCCTGATCAGCCACAATGACACTGCACATAGCCGCGCCACCACGCTTTTCGGGACCATAGACTGGGAAAAAGGAGGCGTTTTTGCCTGCCTCAATAGCAGCATATGCCAGCAAATTGCCGATAAGCAGAATCCCCTGACCGCCAAAACCAGCCATAAAGACATCTTCATTCATTTGTTTGTTATCCATGCAAAGAGTCCTATTATCGAAGCTTATCCTTGTGAAACACTCAGATCTTTAAAGGTACCAAGGGGAAAACAAGGCATCATTTCCTGGCTGATCCGCTCGTTTGCGTCAAGGGCAGAGACCCCCCAGTTAGTTGGGCACGCCGCAAGAACCTCAACGAAGGCAAAACCGGCCCGGTTCTTCTGCATCTCAAAGGCCTTTTTAATTACCTTGCCGGCCTGAGCCACCCGCTTTGGAGCGTCAACAGAGACTCGTGCGGAAAAATGCGTACCATCAAGCAAAGCCAACAATTCGGCCATGCGGATAGGATTACCATCGGTTTCAAGATCACGGCCGTAGGGGGTAGTTGTTGTCACCTGGCCACCCAGGCTGGTGGGTGCCATCTGACCGCCCGTCATGCCATAGGTTGTATTGTTGACAAAGATAACGGTAAGATTTTCACCACGGTTGGCAGCATGGATAATCTCGGCAGTGCCGATGGCGGCCAGATCGCCGTCACCCTGATAGGTAAATACAATACTATCTGGATGAACCCGCTTAACCCCGGTAGCCACCGCAGGAGCCCGGCCATGAGGTGCTTCAACTACGTCAATATCAAAGTATTCGTAGAGCAGAACACTGCAACCAACGGAAGCAATCCCGATGGTCTTTTGTTGCAACTCAAGTTGGTCAAGGGCTTCAGCTACCAGTCGATGAACCGTGCCGTGATGGCAACCGGGACAAAAGTGACTGGACACTGGTTTTAGAGAATGGGGACGCTCAAATACCGTAATCATACTGTCGGCCATAGTCAGTCCTTATAGTGCTTTTGCAACTGTTCGAAAAGCTCTTCCGGGGTCGGCAACGAACCGGTGCCACCGGGACGGCCGTAAAAACGGACATCGGCTTGGCGGTCGACGGATAATCTTACATCCTCAACCATCTGGCCGTTGTTGAGCTCTACGCAAAGTACTTTCCCGCACCGTTCGGTGGCTTGCCGGAAAATTTGTTCTGGAAAGGGAAACAGGGTAATAGGTCGAATCAAGCCAACCTTCAACCCGGATTGCCGGGCCATACTAACAGCAGTCTTGGCAATACGAGCCGTACTGC
>MAXR01000265.1 GCA_001751155.1 Desulfuromonadales bacterium C00003068
GTCGCCCATGGAAAGGGTGTCTGTCGCCCGGATGGCGACAGTCAAGCCCCATGGATGGCCACACTTACAAACAATCGGCGTCCCTTGGAATGGGTGACTCAAGCTCTTTTGCTGAATAGTTACCAATCGTTAAGCGTTATCTTGAAACATGATAAAACCAAGCTGACGCCCCGCTTGGCCTTCATCGCGGCGATACGAGAAAAACAACTCCCGATTCTTCCATGTACACAAGTCGCTCATTTCACGCTGTCGTCCAACAATACCAGCAGCGGCCAATTGAAGATCAATACTGCGTTGGATATCAAGCTTCCATAAACCGAGCTCAACCTCCTCGGCAATATCTTTCCAATTGCCCTGCCCTGTGCGAAAGGCATCACGAACATCTTTGCCAACCTGATAATGATCAGCACTGATTCCCGGGCCAACCATCGCTTTAATCTCTTTAATATCACAACCAAACTCTGCGGTCATCGCCTCAATCGCTTTGCCAATAATCCCCAGAGCAGCTCCGCGCCAACCAACATGGATGGCCGCTGAAACCTTTTTAATCGGATCAAACAATATTACGGGAAAACAATCGGCAACCAAAACACCGATCATCAAATTCGGCTGATTGGTGACAATCGCATCGGCAGCAACATCTTGAAAATGGCTCACGTCATGGTTTTTACTATCGACAACGAGGACATCGGTGCCATGAACTTGCTTTACCAACAAAAAATGGTGCATCGGCACACTAAACTCATTGAGAAATATCGAGCGATTGCCCTCAACGTTATAATCAGGATCATCGGTATTAGTACTCAAGTTCAACGAATTATACGGTGGACGACTCAGCCCACCATTGCGTGTTGTCACTCCCGCAACAACAGAACCCTCTTGCGACCAACCGGCCTGTAAACACGTTATCTTTCCACTTTTGATCAAATCCATGATTCGCTTTGCTCCGATACTAATTTTGTTAAACGTGATTTTCATCACTCAATGGGACATGAGAAAAAGAGAGTGGCTCAATATCATACTTTTCATCCAAAACGCAAAGAATATTTGCCATATCGTCTGGAATTGGCGAAGTAAACTCCAGATACTCGCCACTGCGCGGATGAATAAAGCCGAGCAAACGAGCATGAAGTGCTTGACGGTTGAGGTGTTGAATCAGTTGCCGAATATCCGTATCATTCATCCCATTAGCACGGGATCGGTTGCCATAAAGTGGGTCGCCAATGATCGGTAAGTTGAGTTCGGAAAAATGAACCCGTATTTGATGTGTTCTCCCCGTCTCTAAGCGTAATTCGACCAGCGTCAAGCGGTCGGACTCGTAACGACGCAGCACCTTCCAATGGGTCACGGCATGGCGACCATTGCGACATTGTGAACTCATTTTTTTACGCTGGGTTGGATGGCGGCCAATGGACTGATCAACCGTGCCACGATTCTCATCTATGAGGCCATGAACCAAGGCGACGTAACGGCGATTCACCGTGTGCGCTTTAAATTGGGCAGCCAAATGAGTATGACTCATATCATTTTTAGTTGCGACCATCACCCCGGAGGTATCCATATCGAGGCGATGGACAATACCTGGCCGCAGTTGACCGCTAATCCCCGACAGGTCATGGCAATGATACAGCAACGCATTGACCAGCGTGCCACTGGCATGGCCACAAGCGGGGTGAACAACCATCCCTGCCGCTTTGTTGACTACGATCAGATCGGAATCTTCATAGAGCACCTCTAATGGAAGCTGCTCGGCAACGGCTTCAATCTCTTCAGCAGGGGGAATGACAACGACAATTTTTTCGCCACCACGTAAACGCAGGCCAGCCTTTACCGCCTCACCGTTGACAACAATTTGCTGTTGATCAACCAGTTTTTTAAGCTGGGATCGACTCATATCCGGTAGTTCCTGAGACAAAAACCGGTCCAAACGTTCAACGCTTTGGCCCGGTTCAAAGTATAACTCTATTGTTTTATCCATTTACCAAATAGAACTCTCAATTTTTCCAGCTTGCTTAATCATGACATCAACAATGGCACGATCAAAGATTTGATTACGATCAGTCATCGTATCAGCAGTTCGTTCTGCAAAATGATCTCGCCCCTCTTGCAGTTCGGCAGACAATAGATCGAAAATATTATCATTCTTGACCCCTTCGCTGACCTTATCTGCATTATAAAGCGCAATATCAGAAACGATTGCTCGTGCTAACCGAAAGGCGAGTTCAGGATCATCTACTTGTCGCGCCATCAACATCTCCTAGTGTAGGGGGCTAAAGTCATCAGCAAAAAGAGAGGATTATCCTACACTTTTAGTGCTGCAAAGGTTAACGAAAAAGTACTATTTTGTCAAACACATCAACGATCTCTGCCTGTCAATCCGCACCATTCAACTGAGCTAAAAAGTGATACAGATCTAAATGACTACCACGGTGATCGGCAACAAAGGAGCTTTCACGGTCAATCATCCATGTTTCAACTAAAAACGTGGTGACACCTAACTGTGAAGCACTAAGATCGTGCTCAGTATCGTTACCGACCATCAAAACACTTTGCGGATCACACCCTAATTCATCAAAGATAGCCGTAAAGTAGTGTGGATTTGGCTTACAGTAGCAACTATTTTCATAACTGGTGATCCAACGATAGTCAAAGTCACCCACGCCAGCCCACTGCAAGCGGGCATCGACAACGGGGCGCGGGAAAACAGGATTAGTGGCGATAACAACATCGAAACCAAGAGTTTGGCAGCACTCAATCAGCTTTCGCGCTAAGGGAAACGATGTGACCAGCGGTTCAAGTTGACTGAGATGATCACGATAAAATCGTTGTAGCCCAGCACTAAACTGGTGCGGATGTAATACCTAAATCAGAAAGTAGCGCTTTACGGTAAAAATCTTCATTTGTTTGCGAACCATCATCACTGGCTAAACGTTCCATGGTACGCGAGATCATCGTTTCAACAAATGTCTTGCGGTCCAATTTTGGATCAATGCTTTCAGCCAACCCATCAAGGTAGGCAGGGACAAACTGATGCATATCAACATCGAGCAGCGTACCATCAAGATCAAACAAGACTGTTTTAATTGGTGTTTGTAGCATCAAAAAACCCATAATAAAGATAATTTACGTGTAAACGAAAAAAGGGAGATAGCATCGGCTACCTCCCCTTAAATTCTTTTCAAACAATAAAACTACTTACTATGGCACGTCGCGCAGGCTTCCATATCTTCCACTTGATCGTGGCAGCCACTACATAAACCGTGGCCAGCAGACATGTTAGAGACGTCGATTTTTGCAGGCTCACCTTCGTGACAGCTACTGCAATCATCGTCTAACTCAGCAACGTGCATGTTGTGATCAAATGTGACAAAGCCCTTGCTTGCGCCTTCGTATTTATACACACCCTCTTCTAATACTTCTACTTTAGTGATCGGAGAGGTCGTTCCATCTTGCTGCGCCAGAAAAACAGGCACAAAAGCAAACACAACAGCCAAAACCGCAAACAACAGATTTTTCATCTACTTAACTCCTTCGGTCAAACATCCATAACAATTCATTTAAACTTCCAGCCTCCTTTTCTACATCGAACCTCAACCGATGTCAATTCACATTTAACAAGAATGGCCTATCACAGGAAAAAAACGACTAAAAACATCCAGATAACACCAATTTTCTGTATACAATCATCATTTTTCACCTTCCCCACACCCTGCTGTGCGGGTATACTAAAATTAAAATAAGGAAAATATCCATCCCAATGGATTTTACTGATTTAGCATAAATATATTGGGCCACCATCTTCACTTTAAGCATTGGATTCTTTTTATGGAAAACATCCGAGAAGAGGTCAAAGAGTTTCAAATTGGCATGAAAATTCGCAACTTACGTCAAGAACGGCGGATGACCCTACAAGACCTTGCCAATCTAACCACGCTCTCTAAGCCGCTGCTATCTCAAATTGAAAACAATCAGGTCATTCCACCCCTAGCAACCCTACTGCGTATTGCTAAATCGTTTCAGGTGCCACTGAACTGTTTTTTTGAAGATGAGCGTAACGACACCAAATGTCTGCTGATTCGAGCGGGAGATCAACATGCTCGGCAACTGCGCTCAGCACATGGTCACGGCAGCCAATCGTACACCTATAATTCACGTGCCTTTGGCAAAACTCATCACCATATGGAACCATTTGATGTTGAATTTTTTGCCGATACGTGGAGCGAAGAGCTGATGGTTCGCCACGATGGCGAAGAATTTTTGTATCTTCTTGAGGGCCAGCTTGAGTTCCGCCACGGTGATCAGGTGATCTATCTCGAACCCGGTGATTCCGTCTACTACGACTCAACAGAACCTCATGGCTACATTGCCCGTGGTACAATCAGGCCGCGCGCTATTGCCGTGCTTTATCAAAATCCAAATCGAATTTAATAACTAATATAAATAGGAGTAAATTGTTATGGCTAAAGTTGGTGTAATCCTCTCAGGATGTGGCGTTTACGATGGCAGTGAAATTCATGAAGCGGTCATCACCTTACTGGCCTTAAGCCGCGCGGGGGTTGAAGCGGTCTGTATGGCGCCAAACATTGATCAAATGCATGTCGTTAATCACCTGACCGGTGAAGTGGACGAATCTGATCATCGCAATGTTCTGGTTGAATCGGCGCGTATTGCTCGCGGCGAGGTGAAAGATATCAGCACTCTCAGTGCCAATGATTTTGATGCGCTTATCATCCCCGGTGGTTTTGGTGCCGCCAAAAACCTGTGTGACTTTGCCGTTAACGGCCCTGACTGTACGGTAAATAGCGATGTTGAACGACTCGTCAATGAGATGGTGGCGGCAAAAAAACCCTTCGCCGCCCTGTGTATTGCTCCAGCCGTTATTGCTAAGATTCTTGGCACTAATTCACCCGCTCCTCAGCTTACAATTGGCAACGATGCCGGCACGATTCAGGCCATCGAACAGATGGGTGCACAACACATCAATTGCCCAGTATCTGAAATTGTCATTGATGAAAGTCTCAATTTTGTCTCCACCCCTGCTTACATGCTCGCCGGATCTATTGGTGAAGCAGCCGAGGGAATTGAGAAAACTGTTCAAGCCTTACTCAACCGTATTTAAGAAAGAGTTGATTTCATGCCTATTCCTGATCCGAACAAATCTGGCTTAATTCCCGAAGAGCGCGATGCGTGCGCGATTATCGGTTTTTTTAATAAAAACGGTTACCCCAGTCACAGTAATGTTCAGCGTACCATTGATGCGCTGATCAAGATGGGCCATCGTGCTGGTGAAATTGGTGGTGAAGGTGATGGCTGTGGAATTTTAACGGATATTCCGCGTCAACTGTGGCGTGAGATCCTTGAAAAAGAGGGCAAAGAGGCTGCACTTGCCGACCAAGCGGGTTTTGCTGTCGCCCACATTCTTGTTCCTCGTGATGAACTTGCCAAGGATGAGCAACTGTTGACGCGCATACTAACCATGTGTGGCCGACACGGTGCCCAGTTGTTGGTCGAACGTCACGGTCAAGTCCGTAGCGATGCCCTATCGACCATGGCCAAGGCCAGCGAACCTCTTTTTGTTCAATTGGCCTTACTCCTCGATGATGGCAAAAACTGCGCTCGCACCCTGTATGAATTGAATGTCGCCATAGAGGAAAAATTTCCTGTCCATGTCGCCTCGTTGTCCAATACTGTTACCGCTTACAAGGTTCATGGCGCACCCGAAATTTTAAGCCTGTATTATCCAGAACTGAAACGTAGAGAGTTTCAATCCTCGGCAACCATTGGTCACAGTCGTTTTTCTACCAATACCTTACCCACCGTGTTACGCGCTCAACCTTTCAGCCTGTTAGGCCATAATGGTGAGATCAACACCATTGCCCGATTACGTGAAGAAGCGCGGATGCTCGGTTTATCTCTGCCCGTCGGCGGTAGCGACTCACAGGATCTCAACCGCACCCTTGAAGGACTCATTCAAGTCCACGGTTTGAGTCTGTATGAGGCGATGGAGGTCTGTTTCCCGCCTATTTTTACCGAAGCGGCAAAATTACCCGTCAAACAACAGCAGATGTACACCCTGTTACGTCAATTTTTC
>MAXR01000266.1 GCA_001751155.1 Desulfuromonadales bacterium C00003068
GGAATTCACGTAATTTTTCGTTGACCATGATCTGCATAGTGTTATCGATAGGCTGAATATTCAGCCTCAAATAGAAAAAGGTCGCGAAAGCGACCTTCGCTGGGATCTCTCCCAGTTTCAGCGCCGCTTCCCTACGCCGGTATCATCCGGATCAGGTTCTAAGGGTCGTCCAATCGCTTGGACTCTCAGTAATAAACTCCCCTAGGGCATCAATGTAACCGTTAAAAACTATCAGCCCCGCTTTAGGGAAGTCAACTTTTTTATCGGAATCACATTGATTTTTTTTGGTTCATCTGCTTATATCGGGAACTTTAACTCTCCCGTTATTTACAAACTAAGTTTAGGAGCAAATATGAGTATTTCAGAACGATATCGTGAATTGGTTACTGAGGTGCAGAGCTTAATTAAGGCGTTGCGTTGTGACGAGCAGAGTGATGCAACCGAACGTGTTTTTCTGGTGATAGATCAAGCTGTGGCAATTCTTGTTGAACATGATGAAATGGTTGGTGAGATTCCAAGAATGAAAATTGAATCGGTGTTGAGCCCTGTGTTGCTCGATTCGCATAATTTATTTGATCGCGCGCGCTTACTCCTTGAAGAGGATGAGTGCGATGACGAAGCCGCTAAGGTGTGGGCTGTTCAGAAGAAACTGTATCGCTTGCTGAATGAACTTTAGTCGCGACATGCTCTTCTAGTTTATCCTCTGGCTGCCGCGAGTCAATGTAGCAGACTTTATTGCGGCCACTGTTCTTTGCTTGGTAGAGAGCTTGGTCAGCTGCTTGCAGCAGTTGATCGACGCTCTCAATTCCCGCCCCCGGATAGCCAGACACACCAATGCTAACCGTGAGCTTCAGGTCACGAAGTTCACCACTAAATGCTAAGTTTTCAACCGCAACTCTTAGTCGTTCTGCGACCTCAAGTGCGCCATCTATTGGCGTATTTGGGAGTACGAGGGCGAACTCCTCTCCACCAAATCGTGTTGCAACATCATACGGACGTAAGTACTCTTTGAGTATTTTTGCCAAGTTGACAAGAACGGTGTCACCATTAAGGTGGCCATAGGTATCGTTAATCAGTTTAAAATGATCAATGTCGAGCATTAGCAGGGTCAGGGTGTCTTGCGAGCGGGTATGGCGTTGAAACTCTTTGCCGAGTGTTTGCATCAATTTGCGCCGGTTAAAGAGTCGTGTCAATGAGTCGGTACTCGAAAGATTAAGGAGTAGACGATTGCTTCGTTTGAGATTGTCTTGCATCGTCTTCATTTTGAGTTGAACTTTAATCCGTGCGACCAGTTCACCATTGTCAAAAGGTAGCACGATATAATCACTCGCACCCAGTTCAAGAAGTTCAATCTTCTTTTGAGTATTATTGTCTGAGGTGAGAATGACAACGGGGATATCGCACAATTCGTCATTTTGCTGCAGCCGACGCAACAATTCCGTGCCTGACAGCTCAAATAATTGTAACCCACATAAAATCACATCGATATCACTGTTGTGGATAATGGCTAACCCTTCAACGCCACTACTTGTTTCGTAGTACGAATTGAACGGAGAGGTCTCCTTCAGTGCCGTGATAATATTGTGTCGAACTGTACTTGAATTATCAATAATCAGGACGCTTGGTCCCATAATTTATATCCTAATAATATCTGTTGATTAATTCTTTATAAGTGCCAATTGGCGAGTGTAAATACGACCTCGATTGTTCACCCTACATATCGACAACAGCTCCCACACTCTTTATATCGTTTTTTGATTATTTTTGTAAAGAGCCGCTCTTTTTTATGTAAACTGTTATTTCGTTTTTGCTGGCACAGGTTATACTTAAAGTCATGATGATAATCTTTAATCTGAAGGGAGATTGATGATGGCACTGATTAAAACATGGTACGATGTGGATGCGGCGGCGGATAAATTTGGCCTTAAAAAGTCAACATTGCTTTTTTGGGTCGATGAGGGGGTTGTTCGCTGTGAGCGAGATGGCGGTGATGTTTTGCTGGTTAATATTGATGATGTTCGCTTGCAGGTTGCAGATAAGAATAATGAGCAAACGAAGGGATAATTAAGTCGATGATAACGTGCGATGTAGCAGTAATTGGTGGTGGAATTGTCGGGGCCGCGACAGCCTTAGCATTGACCGAGCAGGCTCCAGGGCGGCGGGTGGTTATTCTCGAAAAAGAGAGTAGCTTGGCACGCCACCAAACAGGCAACAATAGCGGTGTTATCCATTCAGGCTTGTATTATCGCCCCGGATCTCTCAAGGCCAAAAATTGTGTTGAAGGGCGCGACGCCCTTTATCGCTTTTGCGCTGAGCATCAGATCCCCCATGATCGTTGTGGCAAAGTGGTGGTGGCAACAAATGAAAGTGAGTTGGCAGCATTAGATGAGCTGGAAAAACGTGGTCAGGCCAATGGCTTAACAGGGATAGAACGGCTAGACGCTGCAGGGTTAAAGCGTCATGAGCCGCAGGTTGAGGGGATTGCGGGTCTGTTTGTGCCAGAAACGGGCATTGTTGATTATGTCAAAGTCACCCAAGCCTATGGTCGCTTGGTCGAAGAACGTGGTGGCCAAATTATCACCAATGCCGAGGTTCATCGTGTTACGCCATTGGCTGATGGTTTTGATCTGTTGACAGCACAGGGGACCGTGCGCGCCTCTTTTGTTGTCAATTGCGCGGGATTGCACTGTGACCGTGTTGCGCGCATGTGTGGTGTTGATCCTGGGTTGCGGATTATCCCGTTTCGCGGCGAATATTATAAGTTGAAAAAGGAGCGACGCGATTTAGTCAATCATCTCATCTATCCCGTTCCTGATCCTGAGTTTCCATTTTTAGGTGTCCATTACACACGGATGATTGATGGTGAGGTTGAGGCGGGGCCGAATGCCGTGCTGGCCTTTAAGCGCGAAGGGTATAACCAGCTAAGCTTTTCGCCGCGTGATGCATTTGAAATCTTGACCTATCCCGGCTTTTTAAAATTAGCCCGGCGTTTTTGGAAGGTCGGTTTTAACGAGTACCGCCGTTCATGGTGCAAGCAGACGTTTGTCAAAGATTTGCGTCATCTGTTGCCATCCTTACAAGCCGACGATATATATCGTGGCGGCGCAGGGGTTCGTGCTCAAGCTGTCGCCGATGACGGGACGTTGTTGGATGATTTTCAGTTGATCGAGCAGGCAGGAATGGTTCATGTACTTAATGCACCATCGCCAGCGGCGACAGCCTCATTGAGTATTGGTCAAACCATTGCAGCGAAAGCGATTGCTCAATTTGAGNNGGGTGTCTGTCGCCCGGATGGCGACAGTCAAGCCCCATGGATGGCCACACTTACAAACAATCTGCGTCCCTTGGAATGGGTGACTCAAGCTCTTTTGCTGAATAGTTAAGTTTGACTGAACCAAATAAGACAGGGCGCACGATCCAATGGATCGTGCGCCCTGTTTGCAATCAGTTGTCACACCGTTGTTTATTTTAACGGTCGACCGTTGATTTTTTTTAGTCGATCATGAGTTGAACGTAACAACCGTTCGGTGGTGGTCCAGTCGATACATTTATCGGTGATCGAAACACCGTACTTAAGTTGATCGGGGGCAGCAATCGATTGATTGCCTGCTTCGAGATTACTTTCAATCATCAACGAATTGATGCTGGTGTTGCCGTCAGAGATCTGGTCGAGGACATCGTTGATCACGTTCTCTTGCAGATTGTGATCTTTGTTTGAATTGGCATGACTACAATCAACCATGATTGCAGGACCAAGATTGCGAGATGCCAGTTTATCTTCAGTGATGGCAATATCGCTGGCCTTATAGTTGGGGCCGCCACTGCCGCCCCGCAACACAATATGCGCATTGGGGTTGCCACAGGTTTTAACAATTGAGATTTTGCCGCGACAATCAATACCTAAAAAACTATGCGGGTGCTGCGCTGCACTCATAGCATCCATCGCAATTTGCAGGTTACCGTCGGTGCTATTTTTAAAGCCGACTGGGAATGATAGGCCACTTGACATCTCGCGATGAGGCTGTGATTCTGTCGTTCGTGCGCCAATCGCACCCCAACTGATTAGATCGGCAAAGTATTGCGGGGTGATGGTATCAAGCATTTCGGTTGCAATCGGTAAGCCGAGGTCGGTAATGGCGCAAAACAGTTGCCTTGCGATCCCTAACCCTTTTGAAATTAGGTGGGTATCGTTGAGGTCAGGATCATTGATGAGTCCTTTCCAGCCCACTGTGGTGCGTGGTTTTTCGAAATAAACGCGCATGACAATCAGTAACTGGTCATCAAGTTCTTTAGTCAGGGTTGCCAGTTTTCGAGCATAGTCCAATGCCGCTAACGGGTCGTGGATGGAGCAAGGCCCAACGACAACCATTAAGCGTGAATCTCGATTGTGGATGACCTCTTGAATTTGATTACGAGACGAGGTGACAAACTCAGCTGAGAGTTCAGACAGTGGAAATACCTGTTTAAGTTCTTCAGGTGCGATGACTTCGGTGATGCTCTGAATATTTAGATTATTGGTTTGTTGCATGATTGATTGTTCCCCTTGGCGCTTCATGGTAGTTTACTTGGCGTAAGAATACGGCATAAAAATGGTGACATTTATGTGGTAAATGGTGTGAAAATTCCACCCTTGTCACCAACTAGACTTTAGCACTCTATCCTGTTCAGAAACAGATGTCAAAAGCCGTATTTAAAAAAATGTAATTCTCTTTAATCTTCTTGTTTTATCCGTGTAGTTTGTTGTTTTTAAAGAGTTTTATTTTGGTTCGTTTAGTGATTGATCGTGTAGATTTCAGCGTTCGAAACTGGTGATGTCAGCCTCGAGAATGAGGCGTTTTTTTGGAAATGAAAGTGAGAAAAGATGATTTTGCGTGAGCTGTTTTTAGCCGTTGCTGGCCTTGTTGATTTAGCCTTTACGATCTATATTTTTATCATTATTGGTCGCGCCGTTGTTTCGTGGGTGAATCCTGATCCATATAATCCGATTGTTCGATTCTTACATGCCGCGACGGATCCTGTTTTGAATCGAATTCAACGATATGTACCGCTACAATTTGGTGGTATCGATTTTACCCCGATGGCGTTATTGCTTGCGCTGTCGTTTTGTCAGCGGATGGTTGGCGCAATTCTGACATCTATAGCGTATAGCTTTTAATGGTTGAGACTTCCGTGGCACAGGCTGAGTGGGCAGTGGAGCGCAATGATGGTGTTGTGTTAGCGATACTCGTGCAACCGCGAGCCAGCAAAAATCAACTGTGCGGTGTTCAAGGCGAAGAGTTGAAGGTCCGTTTGACCTCTCCTCCTGTTGATGGCGCAGCAAATAAACTGTGCCGTGATTTTTTTGCCAAGTTATTGCGCTGTTCAAAAAGCAATGTGTCGTTAATCGGTGGCCATAAAAGTCGGCATAAACG
>MAXR01000267.1:0-1456 GCA_001751155.1 Desulfuromonadales bacterium C00003068
TTGGGTTTTTGGGTCGAGAATGGTGCACGACATGAATCGAGGGCGCTGAATGGTGCGTCTCATTTCATTGAGCACTTGCTGTTCAAAGGAACTAGACGTCGCAGCGCCCTCGATATTGCTAAAGAAATCGATTCAGTTGGTGGCGCACTTAACGCCTTTACTAGCCATGAACTGAGTTGCTATTTCGCTAAGGTTGCCGGTAGTAAACTTCCGCTGGCCATCGATCTACTATCCGATATACTTTGTCATTCTCTATTTGATCTAGACGAAATTGAAAAAGAACGTCGAGTTATCCTGCAAGAAATTCATATGGTTGAGGATAGCCCCGACGAACGCATTCACGAACTTTTTGCTCAAAAATTCTGGCCTGATCACCCCCTAGGCCGTCCCGTCCTTGGCACTCCTCAAAGTGTTTCTTCTCTTGATCGTTCGACCTTACTGGACTTTTTTACAGAACGATATTCCGGTAGCAACCTCATTGTTTCCGCCGCAGGCGATCTTGACCATCAGCAGGTGGTAGATTGTGTCGCTAATATCCTTGGAGATTTGCCCTCCGGACGTAAGGCCGAGATCGTGTCGCCTGTTCATTTGCCCCTCCGACAGGTCAATATTCTAAATAAAAAACTGGAGCAGGTACATCTCTGTCTTGGTACTGCCGCGTTGCCGCAAGGCCATTCTCAGCGCTATGTTGGCCAGATTCTTAACGCCATTCTTGGTGGCAGTATTAGTTCGCGACTTTTTCAAAAGCTTCGCGAAGAGCGAGGCATGGCCTATTCCGTTTACTCTTATCTTAATGCCCATCAGGATTGCGGGACTTTGGTGGTCCATGCCGGAGTTTCTCCCGATGATGCAAGTCATGCTATAGGGGTTATTCTGCGGGAACTTAACCAATTGAAAAAACAGAGCGTGTCTGCTGAGGAGCTGCAATCAGCCAAAGACCAACTCAAGGGTCAGTTCATGCTGTCCATGGAGAGCACCGATAACCGCATGACGCGACTTGCCAAAAACGAAGTCTATCTCAAAAGAGTTTTGGCTCCCGATGAGATTATGGATAATATCGATAAGGTCAGCGCAACCGACATTCAACAACTTGCCGATAGTCTTTTTCAGGACAAGGGTCTGGTATTGCAACTAGTCGGGGATTTGGCCAGTGATGCATTTCCTCTAATGGATCTGACTCTCGGTTGATATTCGATACGGACAAAGAAGGGTGGAAATGAGTACAGTCGATGTTCGGGTGAAGTTATTGCGTGATACAGCCCAATTGCCTGCCTATATGACGGAACAGGCTGCTGGTATGGATCTTTTTGCCTGTCTCGATGAAGCCCTGCAATTGCTGCCTGGACAACGGTGTTTAGTTCCGACTGGTCTCGCTCTAGCGATTCCTGTCGGTTTCGAAGGGCAGATTCGACCACGCTCAGGGTTGGCTGTTAAAAAAGGCCTGACTCTGGTCAAT
>MAXR01000267.1:1484-4117 GCA_001751155.1 Desulfuromonadales bacterium C00003068
CCTGTACTGCGGGCTTGCATAACTCTGGTTGACGAACTTGACACAACGGCCCGTGACGCTGGAGGTTTTGGCCATACTGGTTAAACTCATGTTTGTTGGCGTGAGTATGCTAATATCTTTATATCAAGTTTGACACAAATAGAACTTTATACTTCAGGGAGGCCCCATCATGATCCTTTCGCTCAATCCTGAAAATCCTCAGCATCGGCTGATTAAGCAAGTGGTTGAGTGTCTGAAACAGGGTGGGGTAATTGCCTATCCCACAGATACCATCTATGGTCTCGGTTGCGATATCTTTAATAAAAAAGGGGTCAAAAAGATTTATCAGATCAAGCAACGCGATCCCCGCAAGCCGTTTTCATTTATCTGTGCCGACCTTTCTGATGTCTCCAACTATGCCCAAGTGAGCAATTTTGCCTTCAAAATCATGAAACGTTATCTGCCAGGGCCTTACACCTTTGTCCTGGAATCTACTCGTGTCGTTCCCGATGTGCTGACAACTCGGCAAAAAACGGTAGGCATACGCATCCCCGACAACCCCATTGCCTTGGCCATTGTGCGAGAGCTTGGCCATCCCCTCGTGACTACCAGCGCTAACGTATCTGGCGAAGAAAGCCACTGTGATCCTGCAGTAATCCATCAGCAGGTCGGTAAACAACTGGATCTGGTCATTGATGGAGGCAATCTTCTCGGCGAGCAATCGACGGTTATCAGTCTTATCGATGATCATGTGGAAATTTTGCGTCAGGGGAGTGGCGACACCTCTTGGATTCATCAACTCTGATGGTCCTTAAATGATAGGCTGCATCTGTTAAATCCTGTCTCAAATAGTACCTCCAAGCGTGTAATAACCCTGCATGAACCGATTGTATCCCGATTTGTGTCGGCTATTTGAAACTGGAAGAGAGTCATTTTGCTGCCGGACTTTATAAATCAACCTCTGATATTCGGCCTGATCGGCGGTCTTGGCCTATTACTGTTCGGCATGAAAATCATGTCGGAAGCGCTGCAGAAAATTGCCGGAAATCGTTTGCGGAGAGGCCTCGCCTCTTTGACCAACAACCGCCTGCTGGGTGTATTTACCGGCGCGTCAGTAACTGCTATCGTACAATCTTCCAACGCTACCGCCGTGATGGTGGTTGGGTTCGTCAATGCTGGCCTCATTTCAATTGCCCAGGCACTCGGAGTTTTGCTTGGGGCCAATATAGGCACCACCGTTACCGCTCAATTGTTGGCCTTCAACATTGGCCATTTTGCTTTGCCAGCTATAGGTATCGGCACTGGTCTTAAGCTCTTCTGTTCCAATAGGCGCTGGTCGCAATTGGGCGAAGTTGTACTCGGCTGCGGCATACTTTTTTTCGGTCTGATGATCATGAAAGGCACCCTTGTCCCGATTAAGGACAATGCTTCCTTTCATGATTTTTTGCTTTTGATCAGCCAACATCAACTCCTTGCTGTTGCTTTTGGCGCCTTATTAACAGTTCTGATTCAAAGCAGCAGTGCCACTATTGGCCTAACCCTAGTGCTTGCGGGGAATGGCCTTCTCCCTTTTGACTTATGTATTGCGCTGATTCTCGGGGAAAACATTGGTACTGCCTGTAGTGCCAATATTGCAGCCCTTAAAACCAATCTAGCTGCTCGTCGTACGGCCTTGGCTCATTTGCTCTTCAATCTGATCGGTGTGGCCTATGTTTTATTGCTTTTCCCCTATTTTCTACATCTAGTCGACTTACTCACTCCAGGTGATCCCGAGTTCGTCCTCAACACTCCTCAACTTGCTTCTCAGTTTGGCGCTGCAATGGGTGACAAACCCTTTATTGCGCGTCATGTCGCCAACAGCCATACTCTGTTTAATGTGATCAATGCCTTGGTCTTTTTACCTCTGCTTGGATGGGTGGCCCGATTCACGACCCTATTGCTGAAGGGCCGTTTAACTACACAGTCATTTCATTTGCAGTATTTGGACAGCAGAGTCCTCAATACCCCGATTCTTGCTCTCAGTCAGGCCCACCTCGAAACTAAACGCATGGCTCACCTAAGCCTGGATATTTTCGATCAGACTTTAGGTTTGTTACCTGGCTACAGTGAAGAACGAGTGAGTCATCTTGTACAAGAAGAGAATTCTCTCGATATGTTACAGCGGGAGATTACCGACTTTCTGGTCAATCTATCCCAGCAATCGATCACTCGAGAGGCATCCAGGCAAGCCGCTCGCCTGATGCATGTTGTTAACGATCTGGAACGATTAGGGGATCATTGCGAGAATTTACAACGTCTTTTTGCAACCAGAATAGATCGGCAAATCGTATTTTCCGAAGCTGCTATCGAAGAACTGGATGATCTTGTATCTCATACCCGGGAATTTCTACTACTAGCCATTAACGCAATTGTTGACGAATCTAAAATACTAAACATGGAAGGGGAGGTACGCGCGGCTTCTATTTTTGACCTTGAAACAGAATTACGGAATAATCATATTCAGCGTCTGAGTACCGGCGAATGCAATACCGCACAAGGTCTTTTGTTCATCGACATTCTACATCATGTAGCAAAAGTCGGAGAACATGTTGGTAACATCTCACGCGGCCTTAGTGGTCCCTAAGTTCTTTCGTAGAGGCAGGCCACCTTTAGAT
>MAXR01000268.1 GCA_001751155.1 Desulfuromonadales bacterium C00003068
CATGCTGATTCCAATCGTAGGTGGATTGGTGTTGGGGCCGATTGTTGAGAGTTTGGCCCCTGAAACACGGGGTGCTGGTGTTCCGGAAGTGATTGAGGCCGTTGTCGTGCGTGAGGGTAATATCCGTCACCGAACCACGCTGCTAAAGATGTTTTCTACACTGCTATCGTTAGGGTGCGGTGCTTCTGTTGGCCGTGAAGGTCCTGTTGTCCATATCGGCTCATCGGTTGGCTCATCATTAGCGCAACTCTTGCGTATGTCACCTGAGTGGAAGCGGGTCTTTCTAGCTTGTGGTGCTTCAGCGGGAATTGCGGCAACATTTAATGCACCGATGGCAGGTATGTTGTTTGCTGCGGAAATTATATTGGTCGATTTCCAAGTAAATTACTTGAGCCAAATTGCTGTTTCAGCGGTTACCGCTACGGTTGTTTCCCACCATTTTTTAGGTTCATTCCCTGCATTTAATGTCCCGCAATTTCAACTCGTCAGCTATTGGGAGATCCCCCTTTATTTGGCCTTAGGTTTGTTGGCCGGCGTGTTGTCGATTCTGTTTATCCGTACTATTTCAAAAGTAGAAGACCTGTTTGATGCGGCAACGATACCGCGCTGGCTTCGACCTGCGGTTGGTGGTGTTGTTGTTGGCGGGATTGCTTTGTTTTGCCCTCATGTCCTCGGGGTTGGTTATCTGGCTATGAATGGGGTGTTGGATGGCCAATTACTGCCAGTTTTGATGGTGACTATTTTGCTAGCGAAGTTTATTGCCACATCATGCTCTGTCGGCGCCGGATTTTCTGGTGGAATCTTCGCCCCATCTCTTGTTATGGGTGGTCTTCTTGGGGGTGTTTTTGGCAGCCTGCTACACACCTTTGCACCCGAATCGGTTGCCAGCTTTCCTGTCTATGGTTTGGTTGGTATGGCAGCAATGGTCAGTGGTACGACCTTGGCGCCCATTACCGCTATTTTCACCATTTTTGAACTGACCTATAATTTCGAGATTATTTTACCGTTAATGACCAGTTGTATTGCCAGTTTGGTCGTTGTGCAAACGTTTTATGGTTTGTCGATATATGAAACACGCTTGGTTCGCAAAGGGGTGAAAATTGTCCGTGGTCGCGATGTGACGCTATTGCGTTCACTGCAAGTTGTTGATTATATGGAAACTGATTTTGAGAAAATATGTGAAGGGTTGTCATTAGGTAAGCTGGTGGAGATGGCACAAGAAAGCCATTACCCCCATTTTGTTGTGGTGAATCGGTACGATAAAATGGTGGGCATGGTTTCCATGCGCGATTTAAAAGCATGCTTAAGTGAGATGGGTGAATTGTGTGAACTGGTTCTTGCTTCTGAAATTATGACACGTAATGTGCTGACTATTACCCCTGAGCAAAACCTTGAAACGGCCTTTGAGATCTTTGAAGGAAAACATATTTCCACACTGCCTGTCGTTGATGTCAATGACCCGCAACAGGTTGTCGGGATCTTAAAAAAGAGTACACTTATACAGGCTTACAATCAAAATATCTTGAAGATTGGTGTTTAACTTTATCGAGAAAGGATCTGTCATGGTTTATAACAACCTTCTGGTCGAGATCGATCAACGGGTCGCTTGGGTGACGATTAATCGACCTAAAGCACTTAATGCTCTTAATCCCGATACGATTAATGAGTTGTCGGCTGCTATCGGCTCCTTAGAGCAACATCCATCTGTTAAGGTCATTGTTTTAACAGGGTCAGGAGACAAAGCCTTTGTCGCCGGGGCTGATCTTGCTTTGATGAAAACGTTTAGTCCAGTCCAAGCACGAAGCTTCGCACTCCAGACGGGGTCGTTATTTCGTCAAATTGAAAATTCACCACGGGTTGTCATTGCCGCAATTAACGGCTATGCCCTTGGTGGCGGTTGCGAATTGGCTATGGCTTGTGATTTGAGATTAGCTGCGGAACAAGCTCAAATGGGACAACCTGAAATCAATTTAGGTATTATCCCCGGTTGGGGTGGCACTCAACGCTTACCTCGCCTTGTCGGGGTGAGCCGAGCTAAAGAGATGATGTTCACTGGTGAAATGGTGAGTGCGCAACGGGCGTTACAGATTGGTCTTGTAGATCATGTGTTTGCTCAGGATGAGTTATTTTCACACACTCAGAAGCTGGCGCAAACGATTGCCTCGAAGCCACAAATAGCCATTCGGTTGATTAAGGAAGCCGTTCAGAACGGTATGGAGATGGATAAAGAGAAAGCGATTCGCTATGAAGCTGATCTTTTTGGTTTGTGTTTCACCACCGAAGATCAACGAGAAGGGATGAGTGCTTTTTTTGAAAAGCGATCAGCAGTATGGAAAGACTGTTAGTTAAAGAAAATAACTGATCATGATATGGGTGGTGAATTGGGAGATCTCATCCTTGAAGCCATATTCACTATAGGGAGAGTTTGAACTTTCGGTGCTGTTTTTCAACGCCCATTCTAGAGCGATATCGAGTTGCCATTGATGCCACGATAGCCCTGTGCCAAAAGTGATGTGATCTTTGACAATGGCTGGGAAATAGGGGAGGAGATTGTCATCAGGAATGGGATTGTTCCCGTGGTTGTAGCCTAATCTAATTTGGCAGTAATCGGTGATAGTGTATTCTGCACCAATAGCAACAACCCACTGATCCTCCCAATTCATCGGATAGTTGACAACGATTCGTGGAATTGCTTCGCTATTGTTTGGTTTGTTGAGAGTGAATTTAATGTTTTTCATCGATTTAGACCAGTTTATCCAGTCGACATCCAAAACAATTTTAAATTTTTGATTGATTTGATAGCTGAAACCTAAGCCCGCTTGTTGTGGCCAATCGAGTCCATCAAGTTTGGTATTGTATTGAACTGTGTCTAAGCCGATAGATGAATAATTGATCTGTGTTTTGCCGTGATCGAATTTCAGTTTTGTTCTACTGAGATACGCACCGCCAATGGTTAATTCACCGATTTGATATTGGAATCCAAGACGTAGAGCAGAAGCAAAAGCTCTTGAATCGGTCATCTCCATACCAAAAAAAGCGACCTCGCCTGTTTCAGAAATCTTGCCGTCATGATTATTGTCAACAAAGAGACTTGTGTGAGGGAATAGGCTCATCTCGGCATTCACATAGCCTAAATTAAGGCTGGCACCGAGTTTTAATCGTTGATCCTGACTATGCCAAGCGAGTGTTGGGGTTATTTTTGCGTAGCTAATGCAGCTAGAGAGTTCATCCCTTTCTTGGTCCATTGCAACCATATCAGCAAAAGGGGTTCGCACGTTGCCATAATGAACACCCATACCACCTTGACCAAAAAAACCTAATCCTAAGATGAACTGGCTACTGTCAAGAGGTTGTGCCCAAGCTAAAAGGGGAAGATGAAATATTTTTTTTTCGGCTTGAGTATCATTACCGTGGTGATCTTGATGATGGTTGCGCGATTGCATAATCGTGTCACCTATGCTGATTTGTGGACCACAACAACTCGCAAGACCTGCTGGATTAATATTCATCGCTGTTACATTATCGACAAGGGCTAAATCAGCGCCGCCCATGCCACTGGAGATGGCACCGTAGCCGATCATGTTCATTCCATTGGTTGCCATGAGTGATTGTGGAAGCATTATGGCGATAAGGACAATCGCATAGAATAGATAAACGGTACCTTTAAGCATTCGCAACCTTCGTGTAACTATCTTTAATGATTAGATAAGGAAGAAATCTTACTTAATTTTCTGACACTAACATTGATTTTAATTTATAGCAAATAACGACTGACCTCTTATTAGAGAATGATGAAGGGATGTGGTGTAATTAAATTTTGTCTTGAATCCATTCCGAAGCATCGTGTAACGTAAAATTGTTAGCAGTATGGAGTGTTTGAGATGAAGGGGAAATTGTGTGATGGATCTAGCTAGGTCGTTGGAGTTGAGTCAACAGATCATTGAAAAAGTACGTGGAAAACGTCATGTATTGATTGCTACGCATGATAATCCCGATCCTGATTCATTGGCCGCTGCCTATGCGCTAAGTCATTTGCTGTTGATGAAAACAGGTGTGCAAGCGGTGATTGCAAGTGGTGGCGTGATAGGGCGGCGCGAAAATCGCACGATGGTCGAAAAACTAGAGATTGAGATAACGCCTCTTAGTTCTGTCAACTGTTATCAATACGATATCGTTTGTATGGTCGACAGTCAGCCTCGGACAGGAAATGGCAGCTTACCCGATGATTGTCGGATCGATATTATTATTGATCATCATCCACTGCGTGTTAGCGAGGATGGCGCAGCAATCATTGATGTTCGCGAGGAGTATGGTGCCTGTGCGACAATTTTATATGAGTACCTACTCGCGCAAGAGATATATTTAGGTACGCGCCTCGCAACAGCTCTTTTTTACGCCATTCGTTCAGAAACGCAAGATTTGGGTCGTGAGTGGTCACCTCCAGATCGGCGTGCCTATCAAGATTTGTTATCATTGAGTAACAATAGAATTTTATTCGAAATTGCCCACGCGAAGGTGCCAAGTCATTATTTTTTGAACTTTAACCAAGCTCTCGAATCTGCACGAATTTTTCACGATATTATGGTGTTTAATCTATTTGAGGTGGAACATCCTGACATGGTGGCCGAATTAGCTGATTTTCTGCTGCGGATGGATGGTGTGGCAGTTGTTCTCGGTATGGGCTGCTGTAACGAAGAGGAAGTTTTGTCG